>JAGQIY010000864.1 GCA_020430865.1 Myxococcales bacterium | reverse complement strand
TCGAGGCGCTCGATCACCGTGGGCATGATCCCCGCGGAGGTGGGGAACGGCTTGCGGCCTCCTCCGACGACCAGCTCGTCCTTGATGTGGGTGAACACATGGAACTTGGTCTGGAAGCCAGGCAGTCCGGCGCGAGTCGCAGTGGTGATCCCCGCCGCGGAGAGCAGCTCGGTGAAGCGCACGTTCTTGTCAGGGTATGGATAGCAATGCCCGCTCAGCTTGCGCTTCGTCTGCCACTCGATCTGCGAGTAGTAGCGGCTCGTCGTCAGGGACGAGATGGACTGGATCGTCGCGGGAGCCGTCGAGCGCGCGTTGACGAACTGCACTCCGTCGCGCACGAGACGGGTGAAATTGGGCAGCCGCTCCGCATGCGCACCATCGAGCAGATCGCCCCGCATCGCGTCCACGACCAAGAGAATCACGATGGGGTGCTCGGGGAGCAGGTCGAAGCCCGTCGGGCGCTGCTCTGGCGGGGTAGCGTTCGCGACGAACCAACGGGAATCGCCGGGCTTGAAGGCGGGTCGCCGGCTGGGAAGCGCCTGCTGGAGACGCACGATCCACGGTGCGGCCACAGCCTGCGAGCCCCGGTACAGATACACACCGACGGCATTGCTGGGGGGCACGACCAAGACCAACGCGGCAGGGATCGCCAGCAGGAAGCGAAGCGCGCTTCCCCAGAGGGGCGCCGGAGCCGGCGTCGACTCGCGCTTGCCAATCAGCGCGGCACCGATCAGCGTGGCCGAGCCGAAGGCGAGGAAGAAGTGCAGTCCAGGATAGTCGTGCGTCGCGAAGTGCTGGTTCTCCCACGCCACGCCGACGCCAACCAAGATCAGGGCCCCGCGCACCCACTTCAGTGACGTCAGCCGGCCGAGCCACGCCGCCGCCGGGATGGACGCCGCGCTGATCCCGACCAGAAGTGGCACCCAGAGCGTCGAGGGCCCAGGGAGTCTGGCCGCGAAGTTGGAGAGGTCTTCAGGCAGCATCCACCAGGCGAGCGCGGCGCTCGCCGCGAGCGCCGCCAGGTAGTTCCAGCGCGTGCGTAGAAACCGCCGCCAGAGCTCAACCACCGACGAGATCGCGAGCCCCACGGCGACGAGTTGCCCCGTCACGTAGAGATAGAGCGAGTAGCTGACTTCACGACTCAGGTCGTCGGGCTGGTTCTGCCACACCACCAGCGTGCTCATGAGGGCCAGCAGCAGCCACGCGAGGAGCTGGGCCGCGGCGAAATCGAGCTCGCGTCGCGCGGGCGCTTCTTCGGCGAGGGCGGAAGTCGGACGAGTGACGGAATGAAAAGAAGACACCGAGGAGCCTGTACTGTCGCGCGTGTGACGTTTCGGTCAACCCGAAAGTCACCGGAACGTCATGGTTGCGACTCGCATTCGAGCTGCTCTTGCTGACGAAAACGCGAGCTACACGTCAGGCAGGAGCCGCTTCCACGCGGCTACCATGTTCCCGCGAATCGCTGATCTCCCGGCCCAATACAGCCGCCAGGGGCCTCAGCGACAGAACTTGACCTCGTAGCCAGGCACGTCGATCTGGTGAACCTCGAAGAACGTTCGCATCAACTGGTCGTAGACCTGAGCCTCGGGGTGCTCGTCGTAGATGTTGGTCTCTTCGCCAGGATCCTTGTTGAGGTCGTAGAGTTCCCGCAGCTGAGTGCGCGTGTTCACGATCAGCTTCATCCCGTCGTCGAACACCATCGCCCGCATCAGGCGGGGAGAGTCGGCCACGATCGGTCGGTCGAGGCGCGCCTTCTGCCCGGCCAGCAGCGGCACCAGGCTCTGACCCATGTAGGTGCCGGGGCTAGACAGGCCGAACAGATCGAGGATGGTCGGCGCGAGGTCAACCAGGGAGACCGGCACCTTTACCTTGCGCGGCATTGCCCCAGGGAACCGTGCAACGAGCGGCACGTGGAGCAATTCGTCGTAGAGCGTCGTGGTGTGGTAGCGCTGCCCGTGCTCACCGAAGGCTTCGCCGTGGTCCGCGGTCACGATGAGCATCGTGCGCTTCTCGAGCTTGTTGCGCTTGATAGCGTCCATCACGAGTCCGAGCTGGGTATCCACGACGGCGACCTCCGAGAGGTAGCGCTCGAAGTTGGTCTTTCCTCCCGCGCCGAGCGTGTAAGGATCGTGGGGGTCGTCGACGTGGACGTACATGAACAGCGACTCGTCGGCCTTGGTCCGTCGCAGCCGCGCGATGACCTCGGGGACGATACCCGCGGAGGATGGAAACGGCTTGCGCCCGCCGCCTACGACCATCTCGTCCTTGATGTGCGTGAACACGTGGAACTTGGTCTGAAACCCAGGTAGCCCGGCGCGCGTCGCGGTGGTGATGCCCGACTTGGACAGCAGCTCGGTGAAGCGGGTGTTCTTGTCAGGGTACGGGTAGCAGTGCGCGCTCAGCTTGCGCTTCGTCTCCCACTGGATCTGTGAGTAGTAGCGACTAGTCGTGAGAGAGGAGATCGACTGGATCGTCGCAGGAGCCGTCGAGCGCGCGTTGACGAACTGGACTCCCTCACGCGTGAGTCGGGTGAAGTTTGGTAGCCGCTCGGCGTGATCTCCGTTGATCAAATCACCCCGCATCGCGTCGACGACGAACAAGATCACGATCGGGTGCTCGGGCAGCAGCTCGAAGCCCGTCGGGCGCTGCTCGGATGGGTGGGCGTTGGCCACGAACCAGCGGGAACTGCCGGGCTTGAAGGCGGGATTGCCCTGGGTCGGGACCGCCTGCTGTAGACGAACCACCCAGGGCGCGGCGACTGCCCGCGCCCCCCGGTAGAGGTGCACACCCACCGTGTTGCTCGGCGGAACGACCAGGGCCACCGCAGCCGGGATCGCGACCATGAAACGCAGCGCATTTCGCCACACGGAAACGGCCCCGGGCCGTGCGGGCGACTTGCCGGCCAGCGCCCCTCCGATGAGAGTCGCCGCACCGAGCGCAAGGAAGAAATGCAGTCCAGGGTAGTCGTGAGTCGCGAAGTGCTGGTTCTCCCACGCGACCCCCAGTCCGAGCAGCACCAGCACGCCACGCACCGGCCTGAGCGAGGTCAGTCGGCCGAGCCAGGCCGCAGCAGGGATGGAGACCGCGGTGGCCGCAACGAAGACGGCCACCCAGACCTTCGTTGGTCCTGGGAGCTTGCCCGCGAAGTTCGCGAAATCCTCAGGCAGCATCCACCAACCAAGCAGGCCCGTCACGCCGCACACGGCGACGTAGTTCCAGCGGGTGCGGAGGAAGCGCCGCCAGAGCTCGACCACCGCGGACACGGCGAGCCCGATCGCGAGCAGCTGTCCGGCGGCGAAGAAGCACACCCTCGCCATGAGCGACCCGTCTTCGGTGGGCTCTCGATTCAGCACGATCGTGGTGACCGCAACGACGGCGATGCACACCCAGCCCCACAGCAATCCGCCGGCAAGGGTCAGGCCGCCAGATCGCGCGACTTCCTTGACCGCGCCGTGCGCTGGCGTGGGCTCGACGGTAGCGGTGGTCACTGCTCACCCAGACGCAGGCTTAACCAAGAAGTCACGGGGCGAACATAGCACAGTCACCTCTTTGCCCACCCCGACGTGGGTGGGCTGGAGTCACTTCCGCGGGCCCGGTCCGAGCAGGGCCGCGGCCCCGGACGAGAGGAGAATCACGCCGATCTGCAGGACGTAGATATAGAACACCGCCACCACCCCTCGACCGAGGATCTCTCCGGGGGGGAGGAACAGCGCGAGCCCCGCGTAGACCGACAGCTGGAACGCCCCGAAATAGCCTGGGGCGTTGGGGGTCAGCAGGCCGAGTCCAAGCACGCCCATCACGACCGCCGCCTCCCAGAAGCCGATGCCCGCCAGCCCGCAACCGCGCAGAACCAACCACAGGCCCGCCGCGTTGAGCAACCAGTAGACCAGACTGATGGAGACGAAGGGCCCAGTCGCGCTCCACGTCTTCAGGAACGACAGGCCGTCGGTCAGTTGCTCGAAGCGAACCGTCAGCCAGCTCGCCAGGCGTGGAGCGATGCGACCGAAGACCAGCTGGATCACCCGCACCGCGAAGCTCCGCCACCAGTAGAAGACGGCCATCGCGATCAGCGCGGCGCTGAATCCAGCGAGCGCCAGATAGGCAGCGCGAGGGACGAGGTTGGCGGGTACCGGAAGCTGACCAATGGTGTCAGGAAGCGGCTCCACGCGGGGCGCCAGCTGCAGCGCAGTGAACATGAAGACGCACAGGATCAAGCCATCCAGCACACGCTCTGCGCCGGAGCTGCTCGTTGCCGTGAAGAAACGCGTGTTCGAGTGCCGACTGATCATCGCAGGACGCATGAACTCCCCCATGCGCAACGGGAGTATCACCAGCGCGGCGTAGCCCACGAAGGACGCGTAGAGCACCTGCCTCACGCTGACATCCGTGACGGGGCGCAGCAGCCAGTACCAGCGCACACCCCTCAGGAAGAGCACCACCAGCCAAACGAAGGCGTACGCAACCGGCACCCAGAGCGGGACGGCGCCGAGAGCGGTCCCGCTGGGAACCACTGGAAGCGCGCCCGCCTTCAGCAGCCAGACGAAGACCGCGCCGATGATCAGCGAGATCAACACGCTCATCACCAGACGTCTCCTCGAAGGGAGCACGCGCGCGGGTGCCGCTGCCTGCTCGACGTCGCTCATCACTCAGGATCGGACTCGGCGGGCGCGGGCGCGACCTCGTCGGTGACCGCGCCGGCGAGAGGCTCTGGCGACGGGGGGAGATCGGAGCGCGTGGCCTGCCGGCGAATGATGAACACGGGACGTTGCTTCACCTCGTCGAACAGCTCCGCGAGGTAGATGGCGATCACTCCCAGGCTGGTGAGTATCAGCCCTCCCAGCAAGAGCTGCAGGAGTATCACGGTGGTGAAGCCGCTGACTGCCTCGCCAACCAGATAGCGTCCCAGGGTCTGAATCGCCAGCAAGCCTGCGAAGATCAAGGTGACGAAACCGATGCCGGCGATCACTCGGAGCGGCATCGACGAGAACGAAATCAAGTTCCGCGCGGAATACTTCACGAGACCCCACGTGGACCACTTCGTCTCACCGGCGATGCGCTCCTTGACCGAGAACGGCACGTCTACGGTACGGAAGCCGACCCACGCTACCAGGCCTCTGAAGAACCGGTTGCGCTCGGGGAGCCCTCTCAGGACATCGACGACCTGGCGGTCGAGCAGCTTGAAGTCCGAAGCCCCCCGGAAGTTCTTGGCGGCGACGCCGGACATCAGGCGATTGAAGGTGCCTGCCATGGCCCGGTAGAGCGGGTTCTCTCGAGCGCGCTCCTCCTTCACGGCGTTGACCACGTCGTAGCCCTCCCGCCAGAGCTCGATCATTCGGGGGACGACGTCCGGCGGGTGCTGGAGGTCGGCGTCCATCAACAAGACCCCCTTCCCGCGCGCTTCATCGAGGCCGGCTGCCATCGCGGCTTCCTTGCCGAAGTTGCGCGAGAGCTGGGCGAGGCGCACTCGCGGATCCCTGGCAGCGAACGCGAGGATGTGCTCCGCGCTCTCGTCCCGGGACCCGTCGTCCACGCACACGATCTCGAAATCCGGCTCAACCGGTTCGAGCATTTCCGAAAGGATTCGCAAAGCGAGCTCGACGCCCTGCGCTTCGTTGTAGACGGGAAGGACGACCGAGAGCTTTGGCGGCGGTAGATCGGTAACCGTCATCGCTCTGCGGCGTAGATCGCCTGGTTCGCGGGTGGGCGGGCGCCTGCAGCTGCCTGCCGCACGATCACGCTGGCGAGCCGCTCCGGCGCAGCGCTCACCCGAACCGAGCGCGCACCCGCCTCGCGCACCTGGTCGCGCAGCTGCCAGGCGCGCGAGCTCGCGATTTCGCCCGGATCAGGCTCCCCCCACGCGGGAGCCCCGGGACGCGAGCACGAGGAGCACGTGGGGTCGGGCACCCGCGAATCGTTGGCCCAACCACGATCTCGAGTCAAGCGAGAGCGCGCTCACTTCTGACTGTGGTAGGGAGCGGCCGTGAGCGAGCACACCAAGGCACTCGACCCCCCGGACCCGAGCCGGGACGCGCGGGACGAGGCGGATCCGGCCGAACCGGATGAAGCCAAGACGGCCGATCAGGAGGCCGAGGCGAGCGCGGCCAGTGGGGACGCAGCGGAGGCGCACGACGCCGACGCGCGACCCGAGGCCGCTCCGCCGAGGAAGCAGAAGCCCAAGCTGACGACCCGCCTGGAGCTCTGGGGTACCTGGCTCGCCGCGCTGATCCCGGCGCTCTGCTTCGCGCTGAGCTTCGGCTTCAACTACGGTATCAGCAACCAGGTCTGCTACATGCTCGGCGCGCTGCAGTTGGTCGATCCGGGCTTGCTCACCAAGGACTGGTACGTGATGGACACCGCGTCCTTCCACCCAGCCTTCGCGTACTTCTCCTACGTTCCGCTGCTCCTGTCGCCTTCGGGCTGGGGGATCGCGATCGCCCAGTTCGTGGTCGTGACGATCGGGACCTTGGCGCTGTTCCGACTAGCCCTGGTCTTCTTGCCGCCCCGCCGCGCGCTCGCCACCTACCTGGTGTTGATAGCGGTGATGTTCACGACGGAGACGCGCTCCGTCGCGGTCAGCTACATCTTCGACTTCATCCTGCAGCCTTCGACGCTGGGCAGCACTTTCTTGCTCCTCGCGTGGCCTGGGTTCGTCCGCGGCAAGTATCTGCAGTCGGGGGTCTTCCTGGGGCTCAGTGGGTTGTTCCACGCGAACTACCTCGTGCTCGGCATCCCTACGTTCGGGCTAGCTCACCTGTTGCTACGCGAACCAGGTTTCTTCAAGCGCGCGCTGCGACAGCTGGGCCCAGCGCTGCTCGTATTCTTGATGCTGTCGCCTCTGATTCTCCACTCCGCGGGAGGCTCTCCTGCGGACGCTCAGCGGGCGCGCGAGATCTACTTCAAGATTCGCTCTCCCCACCACTACCGCCCGGAAACGTACCAGGCGATCTTCCAGTACCTGGCCGCCTGGCAGCTGATGGGCGTCGGCGCAGGCGCGTGGCTCCTCCGACGCTGGGGAGCCAGGGGCCGGCGCTTCGGGTCGCTGGTCATGGCGACTGCGGCCGCCGTGTGGGTGGGCACTGCGGCGTCGGTCTACTTCGATATCGGGGCAGCGACCCAGGCGTTTCCGTGGAGATACGCGCCGTTCATCGACCTCCTCAACCAGTTCCTGGTCGCCGCAGCGTGCGTGGAGATCGCGGTTCACCCGCGCAACATCAAGCGACTCAGGAACGTCGAGGTGGGCAGCGCCATCGTGGGGCTGTGCCTGCTCATGACCTTTGCCGAGCTACACAAGCGCGACCCTCAGATCGACGCGCTCAAGTACCCACTCGGCCTCGCCGCGCTCGGTTGCGCGGTGTTCCTGCTGACACGGCTGCCCAGGTTGCGAGACGTGGCTTTCCCGTGGCGGAAGTGGCGCACCTATGGCGGTTGGGTCCTCGCGCTGGTGCTCGTCTACCCAGCGTACAGGCTCGGCAAGGAGCCGACGGAGCGCTACGCGAAGAACTCGAACCTGATCGATCACCACGAGAACGACGAGGATCGCATGCTCGCGTGGGTGAGGGAGAACACGCCGAAGGACGCGGTGTTCGTGATCCCGCCGACACTCGAGCGGTTTCGCCTGATCGGAGAGCGCGCCGTGGTGGTGGATTGGAAGGCCAACGCGATCGTCCCCAAGGAGATGTTCGAGTGGTACGACCGGCTCGCGGCGATCGCCGGGAGGCGAAACTTCAGGAGCCTCCGCGACCTACGCACGGGCTACGATCGAATGGACTACGAGCGCTTCAAGGCGCTCAACGCCAGGTACGGCTCGAGCTACGCCGTGGTCGCAGCGCATCGCGCCAGGCAGCTGGCCCCCGGCAAGGTCGTGTATCAGAACCGCCGCTTCGCGGTCGTCCACGAATAGACCGCGCCGCGCGCCTCAGCCCGCTTCGCGCAGCCAATCCCACGTGCGCTGCAGGCCATCGCGCAGCGACGTGGTCGCGCGCCAGCCAAGGCGCTCGGCGGCGAGCTCCGGGTCACCGTAGCGCTTGGTGCCGGCAGTCCAATCCGCGGGGGCCCGCAGCTTCTCCACGCGTCGTCCGCTGATCGCGATCATCAGGTCGAGCAGGTCATTGACTGAAGTCGGCACCCCGGACGCCACGTTGAGCACCTCACCCCCGCCCCCCACGAGAGCGGCTCGCAAGGTTGCTTCGACGACATCGTCGACGAACACGTAGTCGAGGGCCTGCTCGCCATCACCGAACACGATCGGCGCCTCGCCTCGCAGCAAGCGCTCGAAGCTCTTCAGAATCACCGACTTGTAGCCCATGCCAGCGAACTGCCGCGGACCGTACACGAAGAGGTAGCGCAAGCCGACCCACGGCACGCCGTACTGCGCTTCGATGTAGCGCAGGAGGTGCTCACCAGCGAGCTTCGACACCCCGTAGACGGTCCGGGGCAGCGGGACCTCGCTCTCCAGCAGGGGACCCCCGCTGGTGCGCCCGTAGGCGTAGAGCGACGAGCTGAACACGATCCTGCCCACCTTGGCTCGAGCAGCGAGCTCGTACAGCGCGAGGGTGCCTTCGATGTTCGCCCGCACGACGCGCGTCGGCTCGTCCTTGGACTGGTTGTGCTTCTCGGCAGCCAGGTGAAACAAGTAGTCGCAACCAGCGACCGCGCTCCCCAGCTCGGCGATGTCATCGCTGCCCAAGGTATGCTGCACGAGCTCGACGCCTGCGGAGTAGCCGGTGAGGTTCGCGACGTCGCCGTAGCGCAGGCTGTCGACCACGGTGACCCGCTCGGCGCCGGCGTCGCAGAGGCGCCGTACCAAGTGGGAGCCGATGAAGCCCGCGCCACCGGTCACCACGAATCGCGCGCCACGCACGTCGTGGCTCTCCAGCACGCTGTTCTGCTGGCCTTCGCTCTCGGGCATGAACCCGATCCTTAGCACCCTCCCCGAGTCCCTGACAGGCGCTATGAAAGACGCGTGAACCGGGGCTATGCTCCGCGGCCGGTGTCCGAAGACCTCGAGTTGTCCGTCATCGCTCCTTGCTACAACGAGGAGCTGAACATCCGCGAGCTCGCGCGGCGAGTCGTCGCGGTGCTTCGGCGTGGAGAGCTGCGGGGTGAACTGCTGCTGGTGAACGACGGTAGCCAGGACGGCACGCGCGCGGCCATCGAAGAGATGGAAGCCCAGTATCCAGGAGTCGTGGTGGGCAAGCACCACGTCGTCAACCAGGGCATCACCGCCGCCTGGAAGACGGGGGCCCGCGCCGCCCGGGCGCCCTACGTGGCGATCATCGACGCGGACCTCCAGTACCAGCCCGAGGACCTGCTGCGCCTCTACCGCACGCTGAACGAATCCAACGTCGACATCGTCCAGGGTTGGCGCTCCGCGGTCGGGCGCGAGCGAGGCTCGCGCTACCACTTGAGTCGGGGACTCAACACGATCCTGAACCTGACCTTCGGGATGGACCTGCAGGACAACAAGAGCGGTTTCCTGCTCACCTCCAAGGAGATCCTCGAGGATCTACTGACCTTCGAAGGCAACTACTTCTACTGGCAGAGCTTCATCATGGTCGCGGCTCACGCCAAGGGGTACTCCTACAAGCAGATCGAGACGCTGTTCGAGAATCGTCGCGCAGGTTCGAGCTTTCTCGACGGAACCGCTTACCGCGCGGCAGCCAAGTCGCTGGTCGACGTCGGCCGCGCAGCCCTCGAGTACCGCGTCAAGAGCCGTCCGCCGGACGCGACGCGCCAGTTCTTGAGGCGTCATCCTCCTGAGTCCGAGCCTGCGCCGCGCTCACCCGCCAAGCAGCTCTACTGGAAGAGCTACCTCAAGACGTTCGACGCGACGCACTGGATGATCACGCGGGACGTCGAGCACTACTTCGAGAGCCTGAATCGCAGCCAGTGGCTGGGTCGAGCAGACATCCTGGAGCTTCAAGACGAGAAGCTCCGTCGCCTGGTACGCCACGCGTACCGCAACGTGCCCTACTACCGCGAGCGCATGCGAGAGCGAGGCCTGACCCCCCATGACATTCGTGGTCAGGCGGACTTGCACAAGTTGCCCTTCCTCACCAAGGACGACATCCGGCAGCACCTCTACTTCGACATCCTGAGTGAGAACCACGACAAGGACCAGGTGTTGCGCGTCACCACCAGCGGTTCCACCGGCGAGCCTTTCGTGTGCTACGCGGATCGAGCGCAGCTGGAGTTCCGCTGGGCGGCGACCCTGCGCTCTCAGGAGTGGACAGGCTACGAGTTCGGCGATCCCTGCGTGCGGCTCTGGCACCAGACGCTCGGCATGTCCAAGTCCCAGGCTCGTCGCGAGATGGCGGACGCCAAGCTCTGTCGACGCAAGTTCATTCCGATTTTCGAGATGTCCGACGCCCGGCTGGCAGCCATGGTGCGCGAGATCGCCGAGTGGCAACCGGTCCTGATGGACGGCTACGCGGAGGCGCTGGACTTCCTGGCGCACTACCTGAAGGAACGCGGAAACGTCGACGTGCGACCCAGGGCGCTCATGAGCAGCGCCCAGACGCTCCCAGACCAGAGCCGTCGCCTGATCGAAGAGGCGTTCGGCTGCCGCGTCTTCGACAAGTACGGCGCGAGAGAGTTCTCCGGCATCGCCTACGAATGCGACCATCACACGGGTCATCACATCGTGAGCGAGGGCTACATCGTCGAGGTCCTGCGCGAAGGACGTCCAGTGGCGCCGGGCGAAGTCGGCGAGGTGGTGATCACCGACCTGAACAACTACTGCTTGCCGTTCATCCGCTACCGTATCGGCGATCTGGCGGAGGCCATGGACTCGACCTATGTGTGTCCGTGCGGAAGAGGTCTACCGATGATCGGCAAGATCGAGGGCCGCGTGCAGTCGATAATCCAGGGCACCGACAAGCGCTACCTCCCCGGCACCTTCTTCGCGCACTACCTGAAGGAGTTCGACCACGCCATCCGACGCTTCCAGATCGTGCAAGAGCAGCCCAACGCGATGCGTTTTCGCATCGTGAAGGGAGAACGCTACTCTGACGACGCGCTGCAAGAGATCCTCGCCACCTTCCGTCGATACCTGGGTGAGGAGATGCAGATCGACGTCGACTTCGTCGACGGCATCGAGCTCGTGCGCACGGGCAAGCGACTCGCCGCTGTCTCGCGCTTGAACGTGGATTTCCAGACGGAAGCGCCGGACCTCGCCCCGAGCTGAAGCTCCGGGGAGCGTTCGCGCCGATCCTGGTGTAAACGGAACCCGGCACTTGGTACGCCCGGGCTACTTCCCGCGCGGCTCGTGCTCGAACCCACTGGAGGAGAATATGCTTGGCTATCGACTACTGGGAAAGTCCGGACTACGCGTCTCGGAGATCTGTCTCGGGACCATGAGCTTCGGGGACGAGTGGGGCTTCGGCGCTGACGAGGCGACCAGCCATCAGGTGCTCGACGCGTACGCGGCTGCGGGAGGCAACTTCCTCGACACCGCGAACAAGTACCACGGCGGCCAGACCGAGGAGATTTGCGGACGCTGGCTTCAGGACCGGCGCGACCGCTTCGTGCTGGCGACCAAGTACACGCTGTGCATGGACCACGACGATCCGAACGCTGGCGGCAGCCATCGCAAGAACCTCGTGCGCTCGATCGAGGCCAGCCTGAAACGGCTCCGCACCGACTACGTCGATCTACTGTGGATCCACGCCTGGGACGAGCTGACCCCGATGGACGAAACCCTGCGCGCGCTGGACGATCTGGTGAGGGCGGGGAAAGTCCTCTATCTGGGGGTGAGCGATACGCCCGCGTGGGTCGTCTCCGCATCGAACGTCCTCGCGGAGCTCCGGGGCTGGACGCCCTTCGTGGGCCTGCAGATCGAATTCAGCCTGCTCGAGCGCAGCGTCGAACACGAGCTGCTGGCCATGGCCGACCATTTCGGGCTCTCGGTGCTGGCCTGGGCGCCCCTGGGCGGTGGAGTCCTGACGGGCAAGTACACCCGCGGTGACGGCGCCGATATCGACTCCCTGCGGAAAGGCGGAAACGACTCCAGCGGACGCACCAGCGACCACAACCTGGCCATCGCGCGGGAGGTGGATCGAATCGCCGACGAGCTCGGGGTCACGTCGGCACAAGTCGCGACCGCGTGGGTGATGAACCGAGGCGAGCGCTACATCCCCATCGTCGGCGCGCGAAGGGTCGCTCAGATCGAAGACACCCTGGGCGCCGCAGACGTGCAGCTCAGCGCCGACCAGCGGAGCAGCCTGGACAAGCTGAGCCGCTACCCGATGCCGTTCCCGCAGAAGTTCCTCGCGGGCAAGTACATCAAGAACGTGATCTACGGTGAGAACGTGCGCGAGCGCATC
>JAGQIY010000089.1 GCA_020430865.1 Myxococcales bacterium | reverse complement strand
TCTCCCCGATCATCAAGAGAATCTTGATCGCCTACTCCGCGGAGCCGTCGAGGTCCGCAAGCTCGATCAGGCGCTGCAGGTCCTGGGCAATGGCGTGCGCGGGGACGTCTGGACGGACGCGCACTTCCATGAGCAGGCGGCGGCCGAGGTCGACAATCCGCCGAAGCCGCTCCTCGACGAGTTGCTTCGGCGCGTCGGAGCCGCGGCGCCCTGAGTACCGCCTGACGATGCGGTTGGCAGCCCTTTGCACGACGAGGAGGCGGCACAAGAGGATCCGCAACATGCGCCTGAGCTGCGGGGCTGCATCGCCTCGCGAGCATGTAGGCGCATATCCTACAAATCGTCGCTCGCGTGCATTTTCTCCCCCGCCACCGTCACCAAAAGCGATGCCTCCGGTGTAACCGAGGATCATGAGGGCATCACGCCTTCTGTTGAGCAGAGCCGACTCAGGGTCCCTATCTACGGGGTTGACCCGAAACGGTAATCGACGCTGTCGAGAGCCGGGCCGGCTTCCTGGTTTTCCGCCTGGCCAGGGAGCCGACTTTTCCCTACTCACGGGGAGTCTCAGCCCAGGCGGAGGTCCCGAGGACCACGGACCGAGGTGACCGGCAGACTGCCCTGGGTCGGTTCAACTCAACTCAGTTGGAAGCCAAGCTTCGAGAATCGAAACAACAAGACACTCGCGACGTGCGAGAGGCTGACGCGCACAGCCAGAACGACCGTGGTCGATGCAAGAAGGCCCGCCGGGCTCGCACCTGGCGGGCCTTCCTTTTGGCCCGTCGCGCGTTCACCCTTCGCGGCTCCACTCGGTCCACATCGTGCCGTGCCGCACCGCCCCCCAGCAGAGACGCGCTCCCAAGCGGTCCGTTGGATCCAGCGCACAGGCGCGCTCGAATGCTTTGGCCGCTTCCGAGGTGCGTTTCTGACGCCAGAGAGCAAGCCCGAGCCCGTGAAGGCAGCGCAAGTAGGGTCGGTTGCCCACTAGCTTCCATGGGATGCGCCCATTGAAGTCAGGCCCAAGTGACAGCTCGCCGATGCCGACGCCGACCTCGAAGTGGACCAGCGCCTTCGCAGCCAGGCTGTCGTAGCTCATCTCGAACGTCCACTCGCCAAGCAGCGCATGCGCATCGAGGCAGCGAAGGTCAGCGTGGAGCAGCTCCATCAGCAGCTTCTCGGCCGCCTCGTTGTCACCAGCGCTGCGTAGGTCGAGGGCTTCGAGTACGGGATCGTCGCCGTCGTGTTCGTCCGCCCCGGGTACGACACGTTCCAGCTCGAACGCGATGTTCGAGTGGTTGCACACTACGGCCCAGAGTGCGTCGAGGTCCGCGCCATAGGGCTCCCCGGTCTCGACAGCACCGTGCTCCCGAAGCTCGATGGGCCTGAGGCCGAGCGCGGCCGTGTCGACCCTCATCCCCTCCACGTTGCCCGAGAGGTACTGGTACCTTCGATGACTCCAGCGCTTGCGCGGTCGCACGGTCACGATCTGCCCCGGTGCGAGCTTCCAGACGTCCGAGCCTGAGCCACGCAGCGTGACCTCCTGGTCTTCCCCGAACGGTCGTAGCCGGGCAGTCTCGGAGGCGACCTTGAGCACGACCGCCTCCACGGTCTCCTCGGGATCGGTGACGCCGCGCGGCTCGACGTCCGGATCCTCGTCCTGGCCCACCCCAGCCCAGCGCTGGTACGCCCGAACGAGAAGCGCGCCGCGGCTCCGGCCAGGAATCACGACATCCAGCAGGGACACTTCCCGTGATCGACCGTCCTTGCGGAGCCGAGCGACGATGCTCCGGCGCGGGTTCGGCAGCTCGACGCCCTCGACCTGCACCCGCTGCCCAAGCACCAGGCCGAACGTGGGCACCTTCAACGACGCCTGGATCTCCCGCGCAAACGCCGCGATGCCCGCAGCGTCGGCCAGATCACCGGCGACGCTGGTGATGATCTCGTCGAGCCGTTCGTCCTCGCGGGATGGCATCGAGGGCCGACGGTAGCACGCGGGATCGCCTCGGGATCTCTCCGATCAACCAGTTCAACGTCCCGCCACGGTGACGCGTATGTTTCTCGGATGAGACCCTTCAAGACTGGCATGGGCGATCGTCAGCTCCTCCTGGCGACGCTCAAGGCGGCCGCCCTCGACCATCACGAGGTCGGCGACGTGGTCGTGGTGGACCTACCCGACGACCGTGGCGAACTCGCCATCGAGGGCGACGGTACCGTAGCGGCGGACGAAAGCGGCGCAGCGTACATCGCCCGCCTGCGGCAGTTGTACGCCGAAGAGCTTGTGCGGCGGGAGTGCGAGACGCACGGTGCGGTGGTCGAATGCAGAGAAGAGACCGACGATGGCGGAATCATCCTCACGTGCAGCGTCAGCGCACGTTGAGGGCCCGCCATCGTCGGCCGCAAGGTGCTACTTCTGGAGGTTCGTCACCGCAGGCTTCGTGATCGGCTGCGCGGGCACGTTCTTGTGCCCCTGCTGAATACGGTTGGCTCTGTCCGCCGTGTAGGACAAGTGGTTGGGGTTCTTCACGTTCGAGCGCTGGTTGTTCGCTGCCTTGCTCTTTCCTTTGGACATGTCGTCCTCCTATTTCCGACCGATGGTCAGCTCTCCATGAGTTGAACCGAGTCGGGTATTGAGGGCGGCGTCTCCGGTTCCCGCCGGGAGCGAAGCCGTCGATACCTCGCGATGATGTTCGCTGGCACGGGCTGGCCGAGGTGGTTTCGAACGACGACGAACATTTCCCCGTCCGGCAAACGCCACATCTCATGCGAGCCCTTCGTGCGAATTGGCTCAGCGCCCAGCTCACGCAGTCGGACACGCAGCTCGCGCCAGCACTTCGGTGCTGCGCTCACGACGCACCGTCCGCCTGGGCGCCGCTCACGAGAACGGTCAACGCATCGCAGAGGGCATCCACACTGGCCGTATCCTGACCACCACTCCGCCTCAGCAGTGCTTCGTTGACCTCGATCAGCTCGACGATCTCCTCCGGCGGAGCAAGCTTGCGGAGTGCGCGTACCCGGGCCCGCAGTCTAGGTGGCGCGTTCAAGTGCGCGAGGCCGGTGAGCGCGTCCCGCGCGAGCGCCAGGTTGTCGTTGGCCAGCGATGTCTCTGCGATCGTCACCAGGCACGTGCCGATCGTGGCGTGCATCGTGCGGCAGAGATCGGCGTCGCGCGTACGAAGCGCCGCGCTCAGACACATTTTGGCAACCAACGTCGCATCCGACGGTTCGCCGTGCCGGAGAAGGTGCAAGACGATCTCGGTGCCCGGCTCGGCCCAAAGCGACTTGGTGTCGAGCTTGGCCGCGAGCCAATCGGCTGCGATTGCTCGGCTGCCGAGCGTCTGAAGTCGTTCGAGTACGAGGCACAGGACGTGCCTGCGCGGCACTCCAAGCGCCTCCAGTCGGTCAAGAAGCGCTGCTGCCAGATCGGCGCTTCCCGCGCGCACAGCCTTCGCCTCCATGACTGGCTGCAGATACTCGGGCAGACGGTCGATGTGTCCCCAGTCGTCGCGGTCATCGCGAAGGGCCTCCGTCGCTACCTCCTGCTCCGAAACCAGCCACGGAAACGACTCCGAGATGCGAGCCAGCTCGGACAGCGGCAGGCGTCGCACGAGCTGACTCATCGAGGCGCGGTGCTCATCGGTCACCACATCCCGCGCCACTTGGGCCACGCCAAGGGCGTAGTGGATCCGTTCCGTGTGGAGTAGGTGCGAGAGGTGGTTGCCGAGCACGGAATCCGCGTCGTCGCCAGCGAGCAGCTTGAACAACCCGATGCTCTTCTCCGTGAAGAAGGGTGGGAGCGGGATTGGCGCTTCCGGCAATCTGGCCGCTCTCCGGACCAGCTCCTGCGCCTCATCCAGATGCCACAGAACTCCCGAGCGGAGCGCCAGAGCCACGACCCTTGCGGTGCGTTCGGGGGTCTGGGGCAAATCAAGGAGGCGCCGCACGAGGATTTCGTCGGGAAGATGCACCGCCTCTGCGAAGCGCGCGTCGAACTCGTCATCCGCGTCTGCGGGTAGGGAAGCGTTCGCGAGCGCTGCCGCCCAGCTCTCCGGGTCACACGCCTGGAACGCCTCGGTTATCTCGTCCGCGCTGGGTTGCCTATCCAGCGCGAGCCTCGCCACCGCGAGACCGTGATTGAATTCGTCGGCGTCGAAGTCGGTGTCGTGCGCGTGCGTGGCGCTGAGGAACTCGAACACCGGCTCCCAGTCGGCCTTGGTCCGCGCTCGCTGAACCAGCGTACTGGTCAGCCAAGGCGCAGGTGAAGGCATCCCTCGGCTCTGCAGCGCCACGTGATCGCGAAGGTCGGGCGGAATGTCCCACCAGAGGCTGTACCAGGATACCCCTCGACCGGCGGCGGCGAGTGCCCGTCGCGTGAACCACTCCTTCCGCTGCGCCGGGTCGGGCCACTCGCGGGCAACCTGGAGCAGGAAGGCATCGCGAGCGCGGGACACGGGCTCCTGCTCGTTGGCCGCGGGCACATCGCCCAGGACGACGCCGGGCCCTCCAACTCGGGTCAGCAGGTCCAGCTCACGCAGGAGCCAGACGACGAAGCACTGTGTGCCTCCGTTCCGAAGGGAACGCTGGATGGCCGCGACGCACTCGTCGTCGCTGCGTTTCGCGTCGAACAGGTCCGTCGTGAGCGTTGGCACCGGTCCCGGTGCGAGGATGCCGGGTGGCCACGCAACC
>JAGQIY010000863.1 GCA_020430865.1 Myxococcales bacterium | reverse complement strand
TCCCCAGCGCCCGAACAGCGACGGGGTCGCCTTCGCGCGCTCTTCTTCCGCGCGCTCGGCGAGGAGCTCCAGCAGCTGATCCGCACGGCGCCGCCACCACACGAAGACGCCGAGCAGCAGCACCAGCTTGAGCGCGATGATGCTCGCGAAGATGCTGCGCGCCATGCCCGCGGTGGGCGCCTTCAGCCACTCGAGCAAGGCGCGAATGTGATAGCGAACGACCAGCTTGACCTGCTCGAGCTCGGCGCTGGCTTGATCCCAGCCGCTGGAGCCAAAGCTCGTGAGCTGGTCCTTCTGGTCCGGCGACATCAGCGCGAAGAAGGCCAGGCGGTCCTTGTTCAGCGCCTCCACCAGGTCGAGCTGCGCCTTGGCTTGTTTCCAGAGCACGTCGCGCGCCTTCTTGCGCAGCACCTGCTCCTGCTGGAGCACCGTCTCCCGCAGTGTGTCGTACTCCTCGCGATCGAGCTCCACCCCGCCCGACTGCACCTTGTCCGGGCCTGCGCTGGGTACGTCATCGCCGCTCTCGCTCAAGCCGTCGAGGCTCGTGCGTAGCTCGTCGCGAGCTTTCCGTAGGGCAGTGCGTAGCTCGAAGTAGAGCTTGTCGGTGGCGGAGCTCGTCGCCTCGAGCTTCTTGCGTTGCTCGATGTGCTCCTGCGTCTTGCGCTGCCACTCGAGCTTCGTCTCGCCGAAGCCGGCGATCTTGTTCTCGCGCTCGAGCAGGGCCTTCTCGTAGTCGGCCTGCTTGACGCGAACTCCCAGCAGCCGCGCGCGCTCTTCGTTGAGCAGCCTCAGGATCTCGCTCTTGGACTTGGCGGCTTGCTCCAGGGCCTGGCGCTGGGCGGCTTCCGCCGCCGCGCGGGTCTCCTCGGTGGCGCTGATCTTCTGCGCCGTTTCGCTGGCCTTGCTCTTCGCCTCTTCGACTCGCTCCGAGTGCTTCGCGAGTACGCTCCTGCGTTCAGCCAGCGGCAGGCTCAGGAAGTCGAGGCGCGCACGGTCGAGCTGGAGGCGCGCCTCGAGCAGCTGTGGATCCGCGGTCGGTGGAGGTGAGGCATCGGACGCCTCAGCGTCGCTCCCCGCGTCGGATCCGTCCTTGGCTGCCCTGGGCGTGCCCGGATTTTTCGGGGGAGAGACCCGGGGTTTGGTCGCTGCCTTCCTTGTCGGACGTTGTTTCTTTGCGGAATCATCCGTCGCGGCGTCGGCACCCGCGTCGGCCGCGTCATTCCTCACCCCCAGGACCCGCTCCAGGCGCTTCACCTCCACCTGGACGGCCCGCTCGTCACGGATGTCGATGTCGAACAGGCTCTCCGGAGTGACCAGCAGATCCAGCTCGCCGCGCATCAGGTCGCGGACTTGCTGGGCCCTGGTACGCAGCGCTTGCACGTCATCTGGCAGCTTCGGCGGCGCCGGGGCGCTGCTGGGAGTGGCGCTCGGGGCTGCGCTCGCTGGAGGCCGTGCGCTGGAGACCGAGGCGGCCGGAGGTGTTGCCCATGCCGACACGGCAAGCAGACACAGCGCCAGCGTCAGAGCCAGGACGGCGCGAAGCGAAGAGCGTTGAAAGCGATGCATGGGCTGCGGAGAGCGGGTGCGCACGAGTGCGCGGGATCGTCCCCCGTCTGCGTCTGATTGGCCCACAAACCTCAAATGTCAGGGGCCAGCGCGCGAACCCGATCGAGGGTATCTGCCTCGGTTGGTGGCTTGTCTTCGCGGTATCGCTTCACGCGAGCAAAGCGCAGCGCGAGACCCGCAGGGTACTGAGGGCTGCGCTGCACGTCGCTGAACGCGATCTCGACTACCAGCTCTGGTCGCACGTAGACCGTGTGGCGATCGCGATCGATCTCCCGCGCCAGGAGCGCTTCGGTCTGCCACTTCAATAGGCGGTCGCTGAGGCCCTTGAAGGTCTTGCCCAGCATCACCGGCTGACCCGAGCTGGGGTCGACGGCGCCGAGGTGAAGGTTGCTGAGCCAGCCCTTGCGACGTCCGCTGCCCCACTCGGCGGCGAGCACCAGCAGGTCCAGCGTGTGGGCCTGCTTGAGCTTGAGCCAGCTCTGTCCACGGCGGCCGGCTTCGTAGGTCGCATCCAGGGATTTCGCCATCACCCCTTCGTGCCCTGCTTCCAGGGCGCGGCGCAGGAAGTCTCCGGCGACCCGGGGGTCCGTAGTCTGGGTGCTCGGGACTCGGTTGGACTCGGGGATCAGCTCGCGCAGCGCGTTCACGCGCTCGCTGGTCGGGGCATCGAGCAGGCTGCCGTCGGCGTACAAGCAATCGAAGAAGAAGCTGGAGAGGGGAAGCGTCTCGGTGAGCCTGGGATCAGCTCGCTTGCGACCGAAGCGCTTCATCGTGACCTGAAACGGGAGCGGGGTTCCATCTTTCCGCATGGCAATGGCTTCGCCGTCGAGGACTAGCTCATGGGCGGGCAAGGCGCGCGCTTGCGACACGACCTCTGGCAGGGCGTCAGTGACCTCGTTGAGCAGCCGCGAGTAGATGCGGACGTCGTCTCCTCGCTTGTGCACCTGCACTCGAGCGCCATCCAGCTTCCACTCGAGCAGCGCTTCGCCGAGGTGTCCCAGTGCGACGCTCGCGTTCTCTGCCGGCGACGCGAGCATCGGCAGCACCGGGCGGTACAGCTGGATCTGCACCGCGCGCAGCGCCGCCTCACCTTCGCGGGTCAGGCGCGCGAGCTGCCTCAGGTCTCCGAGCAGCATCTGGGCGCGCCGTACGACGCTTGGTTCGAGCTTAGCGCTCCTGGCCAGCGCGTCGACCACCAACGACTCGAGGGCGCCTTGACGCAGTTCCCCGGAAATGAGCCCGCGCAGGAAGCGCTGTTCCTCCGCAGTGCAGCTGGCGAATAGCTCGCCCAACATTTTCGCGCGGATATTGGACGAGCCCTTGCCTTGCAGGTCTCGGAGCTGGTCTAGCCGCTGGTCCACGTCGAGCAACGACAGCTGGCTCTGGCTGGCTGGGGGGACCGCGCCCTGCTCGAACAGCAACTTGGGTCCCACGCCTAGCTTTCCGCTGGTCTGGTCAGCATCCACGCGTGCTGGCAGCGTGACCCCAGCGAGCCAGGGCACGGCGACCTCCAGCTCCCGATCGCCCGCTTCAGCCAGGACCGAGGCGAGCAGGTCCAGCTTCTGATTGCGTTTCCGCGTCTCGGCCACACGTTGCGAGACCTGGGCCAGCCGGCTGAGCTGCATGGCGAGAGCATAGCCCGCCCGCTTACTGAAGCGACCACCGACAACGCCGCTCCGACTCCGCGTATTCCACGTCGTTTCTCCGAGAACAGGACGGTTTGCCCCGCCCCGACTCTCCGCTATAGCGACGCGGTGGTGGCCCCGCGCAGCAGTGGTCGGCCTGTGGGATCGATCCCACAGGTGCCGCGCCCGACCGACTTCGGGCGCTACCTGGAGATCGCCAGCTGGGCGGTGATCGCGCTGAGCGCGCTTCAGATCCTGATGTTCTCGTTCGGGCGGGACCAGGGGATCTACGCCATGGTCGCGAGCGGCGTGGTGAAGGGGCAGATGCCCTACCGCGACCTGTGGGACTTCAAACCGCCTGGGATCTTCCTGATCTTCAGCTTGGCCGAGCTGCTGTTCGGCAAGGTGATGTGGGGCGTACGCATCCTCGAGGTGGCGGGCCTGATCGGCATGGTGTTCGCGTTTCGACGCTTCGCCTTCTACGTCTTCGGCGAGACTCGCGCCGGTACTCTGGCCGGCGCTCTCGCCGCGTTGATGCACGCCCAGCTGGAGTTCTGGCACACGGCGCAGCCCGAGACCTTCGGCGGTTTCCTTACGGCAATTGCATTGGTGTTGACGGTGAAGGACGACCTGAGCCGCCGCCGCGTCTACAACTGGGTTGGCGTGGGTGCGCTTTTTGGCTGCGCCTTCCTGCTCAAGCCGCCGCTCGGTGGCGGCGCGCTCGTGTGCGCCGCCTATCTCGCGCGGCGCGAGTGGCTCCATGGCGCAGGGCGCCTGGAGTCGCTGAAGCCGCTCTGGATCGCCGCGGCGAGCTCGTTGGTGCCGATCCTCTTGGTCGCCGGTTGGTTCTGGCTCAAGGGTGCCTGGGGTTCGCTCGCCTGGACGCTGTTCGAGTTCACACCTGGCTACACCGCGCTCAGCTGGGAGGGGCGCAGCGCTCCGCCGATGCTCTGGTGGGGCTTCACCCAGTGCTTCTTCCGCTACAGCGCCCTGGTGCCGGCCGGGATCTTCGCGGCGCTCTTGATGCGTCCGATTCACAGCCGGGAGCGCGAGGGCGTGTTGCTCTTGCTCGGTGTGATCGCGATGCATCTGACGGGCATCGCGATGCAGGGCAAGTTCTTCCCCTACCACTACGCGGCGACCTTCCCGCTGCTGGCGCTGATCTCCGGGCTGGGCTTCCTCAAGCTGTGGCGCCTGTGCCTCACGGGAGGCACAGGTGGAATCCTCGCCTTTGCGTCGTTCGTCTATCTCTTCGCCATCATGCAGACGGCGACCACGGACGTAGCTGGCTCCTTCTGGGACCGCTCGGCGACCCGGATGCGCGCGCTGTACAGCGGTGAGTGGCTGAAGCAACCCCGTCAGCTCGACAAGGAACTCTACTACGTCGCCGACTACAATCTGTTCGCCGACGAGCGGGTCGCGGATGCCGTCGCCAAGCACAGCGACGGCAAGCAGTGGGTGCTGGTCTGGGGCTTCGAGCCAGTCGTCTACTGGCTCGCGGAGCGCCAGCCCGCCACGAAGTACATCTACAACGTGGCGCAGCGCTCGAGCTGGGATCGCGAACGAGCGCGCGAGGATCTTCTGCGCGAGATCGGTCAGACGCCTCCCAGCGTGATCGTGGTGCAGCGCAATGACGTCTTCCCGATGGTCACGGGAGATACCCTCGACTCGCGTCGCAGTCTGAACGAGACCTTTCCCGAGCTGAAGCAGCTGCTCGACGAGCGCTTCCAGCACATCGAGCGCATCGAGGACTTCGAGATCTACATCCCCAAGGAGCCGGAGACTCCGCCAGATTCGAGCGATGTTCTGCGCTGAGCTCGCGCTCGAGGTTTCTCCGCCTGAAGCCCAGCGGTCTGCGGGGCCACCATCTGGTGCGGGTCTGCGCAGGCAGGGCGGTCATCCACCCGCAGCGTGTCTCTCGACGGTCTGCTAGAGCTTGTTGCGCAACGACTGCCAGCGCAGCTTCCACACCACGCCCACCGCTTCCGCAAAGATACGTCGACTCATCTTGCTCTCCCCGGCGCGGCGGTCCACGAACACGATCGGGACCTCGGCGACCTCGAGGCCGCTCTGCAGCGCCCGATAGGTCATCTCGATCTGGAACGAGTAGCCGTTCGAGCGAACCCGGTCCAGGTTGATGGTCTCCAGCGCCTCGCGGGAGAAGGCCTTGTAGCCGCTGGTCAGATCGCGCACCCCGGCGCTGAGAATCACCCTCGAGTAGACGGAGCCGCCCTTGGACAGCACGTGGCGCCCTAACCCCCAACCCTCCACACCTCCGCCGCTGATGTTGCGCGAGCCGATCACCACGTCTGCGCCCGACTCCAGAGCATTGAGGAAGCTTGGGATGTAGTTGGGATCATGACTCAGGTCAGCGTCCATCTCGAAGAAGGTGTGGTACCTCGGGTCGCGCAAGCCACGGCGAAAGGCGTCCAGGTAGGCGGTCCCCAGGCCCGACTTCCCTGGGCGGTGCAGCACGGAAACGCGGTCGTCCCGCGCTGCGATCTCGTCCGCGACCTCTCCGGTTCCGTCGGGCGACGCGTCATCGACGACCAAGACGTGGGCGGCGGGCGCCACACCGAGCACTGCCTGGATGAAGATCGGCAGGTTGTACCGTTCGTTGTAGGTCGGAGTCACGACCAGGCAGCCGGCACCCAACGTCTTGTGCTTGTCGCGTGCGGAGTCGGACACGTTGATCCCGGCGACACTAGTGTCGTGGCCGCCGCGGTCAAGCGCTGGCTTGGGCCGGTGTCATCGGGGCTGGTCTGCGGGCCCGTCGCTGGGCGTGACCCAGACCTTCTCGATGCGCACCGCGAGGGCGCGATGATCCTCGGAGCCGGGCTCCACCTCCGCAGGCTGCACCGTCGTCGGGTAGCTCAGCTCCAGCAGGTTGGCGCCGCTCTGCAAGCTGCCTCTGGGGACTGGGTAGGAATGGTAGCCCCAGCCCGCGCCGAACTTCTCGCTGCCCAACGGCTTGCCGTTGAGCCGCGCCTCCACCGTCAAGGGAGCCAGGGCTTCGACGGCGTGTGCGGTGATTCGCACCACGTACGCGCGGTCTGGCCGCGGCGCGATCGGTAGCGCGATCACCGAGCGCTCGCCAGAACTCCACGCGGCTCGTCGATTGCCGTCGGACTCGTCGTCATAGAAGCCTGCTACCAGGTAGGGTCGGGCGCTCGGGGTGCCCACGTTCAGGTCCAGACTGGGGCCCAGGGGCATCAGGCTCAGGTGTGTCAGCTCGAGGGACGAGTCACCCATCGACAGCAGGCCCAGACCATTGCCCTGGGGATTCAGGCGAGCGGATTGAATCACACGCGACTGCAAGCTCACGCTGTCGCTGAACGACATCACGGTGAGGTCGCTGCCGTTGAGCGCGAGTCGCAGGCGACAGCTCGGCGCGCCGGGAGGCTTGTTGCAGCGGCCTCGCACGGCGACCACGTACTCGCCCGCTTTGCGCCCGAAGGCCTTCAGGTCGTAGACGACCGTCCTGTCTGCGAGCACCGCCGCGGGTTCTCCTGCGGACGCCGGATCGGCGACGGGCGCGACTCCATCGGTATCGGTGTTGCCCCCCTCCCGAGCCCCGATCTGGGTCAGCGTGACCCCGTTCGGGAGTGGTGACTCGAACAGGTTGCGGGTGATCGAGCCCGCGGGAGCGTCGGGCGGAGGAACCAGAAAGGCGTCCTGCTTGACGCGCCCCACGCCTGGCTTGGCCTCGGAGTCAGGGGCGCCCGCCACGTCGACCTCGACCTCTTCGGTGGGTGCTGGGCGCGTCGCCGCGATCTCTCCGTAGCACACGGTCCCCAGCGCCCCAGCCAGATAGCAGGCGCCGATGGTCAACGCGCGGCCTTGTCGCCAAGGATCCAGTGGACGCGGGATCACTGTGCATGCTTAGCGCGGTTCCAACGCCGCGTCCTGGGTGAAGCATCGCTCTCCGACGCCGCCTCGGGGGCGCCCGGTTTAGTGCGTTTCCAGCGAGTTTGCTGATATTGCTGAGCCAGGTGACCAGCGACCCGCACAGCCCCGTTCGCTTCACGCGCCGCCGAGCGTTCTGGCGCATGCTGCGGTTCTGGCTGTGGCTCGGCTTCTGGTCGTGGGTCTGCGACGAGGCGTGGCTGAGGATCGTGTCGGTCCCCGAAGGCGCTGAGCCTGCCTTCTGGCGAGGCGTTCCCGGAGGGGCCTTCAGCGGTCTGTTCGCCGGACTCCTGCTCGGGAGCATCCTGGGTGCGCTCTGGGCCTGGTCGATCGGAGCGCAGAGCTCGGCAGCCGTGGTTCGCGACGTTGCCTCACGGATCAGAGCTTGGTTGACTGTCGGATCGGGTGAGGAGCAGCGTCTCCGCCTGGCGACGTTCTACGCGCGCCTCCTGGCGCTGGCTCTGTTCGGCGCCGCGTTCGTCGCGATCGCTCCCGGGCTGGTGCTGATCATCGCCCGCCCGGTGAACCTGGCCCTGGTTCTGCTGGGGCTGGTGGCCGGACTCGCGGTCGCGGCGGCGTTGCTCGTGCCGCTGCTCCGCCGCTGCAGCGCGTTCTGGCTACGCCTGTGGGCGCGCGTCCCCGGGGTGCGCTGGCTGGTGAGTCAGGTCTGGCACAACCTCCTGCTGGTGTTCGTGGTCGGGCTGGTGGTGGGTGCCGTCGTCCTGATTGCTTCGTGGAGCGTGCTGTCGCACCTGCCCTGGGCCGCGATCGCTTGCTCGGCTCTGGCGGTGCTACTTGCGCTGCTCTTCGCGTGGATTCATGCGCGGCTGACCAGCGCGCGACGCTGGCCCGGCTGGGTGATGGCAGCCCTGTGCGTCGGCTCGTTCCTCACCTCGGGCGTGCTGGGCTTTCGCATCACCCAGGCGCAGGCGGTGACCCGCTTGGCTTTGGGTGACGGCCTGAACTTCGGACGCATCGGCTCGCTCGCGATCGGACAGCTGATGGACCCCGATCGCGATGGAATCGCGTTCGGGTTCGGGGGGGGCGACTGCGCTCCCTTCGATGGCAAGCGGTTTCCTGGCGCAGTGGACGTGCCCGGCAACGGCGTGGACGAGAACTGCGACGGCGAGGACCTGGATCCGAAGCTCGCTGGCGACTTCCGCGGACGCTTCGACTTCAAGCGTCCGCCAGGCTTTCCCGATCGTCCCAACGTGGTGCTGATCAGCGTGGACGCGTTGGCTCCGAGTCACATCGCGGCTTTCGGCGCCAGGCCTCGCGCCGACGTCGAGGACGTCGCGCCAAACCTGAGCAAGCTCGACGCTCACAGCGTGTCCTTCCACGCCTGCTTCGCCCAGGGGCCTTCCACGCGTCTGTCGATCCCGGCGCTCTTCACGTCGCGCTACGACTCCGAGATCAAGCGACGCCTGAAGGGGCGGTTCCCCTACGAGATCCTCCCGGAGAACCAGACCCTGGCAGAGCTGTTCAAGGCGCGCGGCTATCACACTGCGGCCGTGCTGCCCGAGCGCTACTTTCTGCCGTCCAACTGGCGCGGTCTGACCCAGGGCTTCGAGAGCCTCGATGGAACTCCGGCCGGAGTGTTGAACAGCTCCGTCCCTCACAACGCGAAGCAGGTCGCCGACGCCGCGATCGCGGTCTTCGCTCCAAGGCAGGCGGCTTCCGACGAACCCATCGACGCCACGGCGTGGGACCACCATCGACCGCTCTTTCTGTGGACCCACTTCTACGACGCCCACTGGCCTCACGATCAGCCGCAGGACGTGAAGTCCTATGGCGATAGCCAGGCGGACCGCTACGACGCAGAGGTGACCTTGGTGGATCGCCACCTGGGCCGCCTGCTGGATGCCATCGATGAGCAGCTGGGGCCCGACACGCTCGTGATCGTGACGGCGGACCACGGAGTCGGTTTCGACGAGCCCCGGCATGCCAAGTATGGCTATGGCCACGATCTGAGCAGCGTCGTGCTGCAGGTGCCGATGATGTGGCGTCATCGCAGCCTGAAACCACACCGCGTCCACACGCTGTGCTCCACGCTGGACATCTTGCCGACGCTGGCGAACCTGATGGGACTGAAGCCCAGGGCTGCGCTGCGCGGGACCAGCCTGGTACCGGAGCTACGGGGCGAGCAACCAGAGCCGCGGGTGCTCTTCCACCAGTACTTCGTGCCAGAGCAGCAGGTGCGTCACAAGGAGCCCTTGAAGCTGGTTGTGGCGCGTGACGAGCGCTTCAGTGTGCTGCTCGATCGCGACCACGGCGACTACTCAGCGTGGGACTGGCGGGCAGATTTCCTGGAGAGGCGAGATCTCTGGCCAGGCGACGACCCCGAACAGGCACGGCGACTCACGCGCTTGCAGCAGCTGCTCCAGCTGTACGCCTTCCAGATGCGGCGTCGCTGAGCGCTTCGGAGTTCGCCCCAGGGGGCCAGCGATCAGGACGACAAAAAGAGGGCTCCCCGGCTCGGAGGGGGGGGAACGAGCCGGGGAGCGAAGGGGACACAGCCTGGAGCCGGAGGGGGGTCAGCAGGCAGGCTGTGTTGAATAGACGGCAGTAGCCGGGCGGAGGGGGGGTTGCCTCGAGCCACCACCTGAATCGCCCCTAAGCACGGGTCGTGCCACCGCATTGCTGACCAACTTTCGCGAAGTTATCGCAGAAGCGTCTTTCAACATTGAAAGACTTGCGCCGTCGCGACCCTGAGCGCCACGGGTTGGTTGATCACACCTATTTGAGTGTCCGGATTTCAATGACTTGGTGGCTCGCCCAGGGCCCCGTTCCCTGAGCGTGGCGCCTGTGCACCCCTAGGGGTGAGCACGCTAAGCCATGGACTCTGCTTGGCTTTCGGGAGACGCGAGGAGATTGATCGGTCGCATGGTCGGATTACTCATATCGACCTTTCAGACCTGAAAGGTCAGTTTTATGCATCAAGTTCAACGACTTGAAGAGCCCCCGCGGCTCGGCCGTCACACGGCCTGCCACGCAGAGCCGCACGGGCTCGCGAAGGCTAGCGGCCAAGCGTTTCAATCCTGCAATAGCGGGTTCTCCGCATGCCGCACGGGACGCGCAAAATTCACCTCGGTGAGACTCTCATTGCTGACTGGGTGGTTGGGCTTTCTCGCGCTGAAACAGCCACCACGTCCCATCGTGGCTCACCAGGCGGATGTGAGGGTCCGCCGCAAACAGGCGCGACGGGTCGTGACGCTGCCGCACCAGAAACCAGACGAAGAAGGCGCCGTGCTGCTGAAGGCGGAAGCGCTGAGGTGTCCACTCCCAGCGATCCGGCACGCTCGGGGGGATCACGCCGCGGCCATCATACAAGGACGAATCTGTATCCGTGCGGTAACGAATGGGGCTCGCGCCAAATGCCACCATGTGGAACGACAGCCAGCCCCCCTTCTCTGCTTGAATCCAGGCCGGTAGATGAATGAAGGGGGTGTTGCGCTTGCTGAATCCGGAGTGGTCGAACACCAGGTACAGCAGACGCGGGGCTTGCGGGATCCGCTGGGCGACTTGCTGGAAGTCGCGCGTCGCCTCGTCGAAATCGTGGAACTCCTGGGCTACGAAGAGACCGTAGCGCGTGGTGAACAGCCCGAGACCGGCGACGAACGCGAGCCGATAGGGCCACTGCCGCGGCATGTCGGGCAACACACCGAGCAAGATGAAGAGACAGGAGGTGATCTCGCGCGGGTACACGTACCACCAGGCGCCAATTCGCATCGGCAGCGTCAGGAAGGTGATCAGGTAGCCGGCGGCGAAGAGCAGCGGCAGAAAGGTGACCCCGAAGCCCCACCAGCGCTCCCGCGCGCTGCGCCCGCTCAACCTGCCCTGCCACCAGAACATCACGCAAGCCACCACGAGCGCGACGATGATCGCCGACCACACGGCGTCGACCCGCGCCGCCTCGCTGACACCGGCGCTGCCGGCGTAGTTCTTCCACAGGTGCTGCTGTGCCTCCTTCAGGCGTTCCGTATGGAGACTGAAGTCTAGCTTGCCGATGGTGTCGTCCTTGGGCCTCACGATCGCGTAGAGTCCGAGCAGCGCACTGCCCCAGGCTAGCGGACCGACCACCGGCCGGATGCGCCTCGTCGCTGGGTACATGACCACCGCCGTCCCTGCCACCGATAGCAGCGTGAAGGGTACCCGGTAGATGTGCGTGAAGAAGACGGCGGTGATACACACGCCGAGCGCGATAGAACGTTTCCGCGAGGGTACGTCGAGGGCCCGCAGAGCAAGCCCGATGCTCATGGCGTACAGCCCGATCGCACCCACGTAGTTCAGGAAACCCCAGTAGGAGAGGTTGCTCCACACGAACACCAAGCCAGTGAGCCCCCAGAGCGGGCTCTTCCTCATGCCCCAGAACAGCACCGCCAGGCCCGCCGGGAGCAAACCGAGCATGACGAGCGCCATGATCTTGGTCGCGCTGGTGATGGGGAGGACGAGAGAGCACAGCGCGCCTATCAGGTACATCGAGATGTACGGGACCTCGATGGGGTGCAGCGTGTACTGCTCGTGGAAGTGGTAGCTCGGATCCCAGTAGTGGCGCAGGATGCTGGTCTGGGCGGCGTGGAACGGTAGGTCCGTCAGCGGTGGATAGCGCGTGACCACCAACGGATAGGCGAGCACGTAGAGCGCCAGCGCCAGCGCGCCTGCGCCGACCAGGCTCGTCATGGGGTGCTCGCACACGTAGCGCCACCACCTGGAGAGCCGTTTTCCGGGCATTGCGGCCTTTTACTCCAAGCCCCTGGCGGATGTCTGTCCAGGCGCAAGCTCGCCTGCAATTTGGGCCGGTTGGTGGCGCAAAATCTCCGCCGCTGTGGCAGTCTCCGCGCGATGAGCGAGGCCGCGGAAAGGGCATCGCGCCGCTGGCTAGCGGTGTGGCTGGCGGTGCCCTTGCTTGGGCTGTGTGAGCTTGGCGCTCAGCTCTGGGTGAGCCATCGAGCACCCACCGAATCCGAGTGGCTTGCGGTTGCCGGCCCGGTCAAGGAACTGCGCCATCCCGGCGACTTGATCGTGGTCTCCCCCGCGTGGCAGGGGCCCAACGCGCGTCATGTGCTCGGCGACGAGCTGATGCCAATGCGAGACGTCGCTCGCAGTGACTCCTCGCTCTATCAGCGCGCGATCGAGATATCCTCTCTGGGGGAGCAGCAGAAGGAGTTCGCCGCCTGGCCCGTCGTGGAACGGCGACGCGCCGGCCCGTTCACGCTGCTGGTTCACGAAAACCCCAGCCCCGAGTCGCTCAAGTTCGATTTCCTGGAGGAGCTCGAGCCAAAGCGCGCGGAAGCCTATACCTACGACCCGAAGCTCGGCCGCGAGCAGCGCATCCTGTGTGCCTTCAACGCGAACTCCCGAGTCAGCAGCGGTAATCTCGGCGGTCCGCCGACGTTTCCCAGCGCGCGCTTCCAATGCCCCGGCGGAGCCAGCTACTTCGTTGGCGTCACCGTGATCGACGACAGCGAGGAGTACCAACCCAAGCGTTGCATCTGGGCCAATCCGACCCCGACAGGTCCCATCGGCGTCACCTTTCGTCAGGTACCGCTCGGAAACGTCATCCGTGGCTATGGCGAGCTGCCGTGGCAGCTCGAGCGAGAGTTCAACGGGCCGCCCATCGTGCTCACGGTTCGCGTGGCTGGTCAGGAGATCGGACGCTTCGAGCATCTCGACGGACAGGGCTGGCGTAGCTTCCAGTTCCCCTTGGGCGCGTTCGCCGGGCGCACCGAGGACGTCGAGTTCGAGGTCTCGTCTTCGAACCATCGCGAACGATATTTCTGCTTCCAGGCGGACAGCCGATGAGCGCTCCCGAGAGCTCGAAAGCAGAACCCACGTCGAGCGCCCCGCCTGTGGAGCTCGCTCCCCCGCCGCGCTGCGAGCTGGGCTGGCGCGCCCGAAGCATCGACTGGGCGATCGCCTTGGGCCTCGCCGTGGCCTACGTGGCGATCCTGCTCTCGACCGTCAAGAACCTGGGCTATGCGCGGGACGAGGGGTTCTACTTCCAGGCGTCGAAGAGCTACGCCCAGTGGTTCCAGATCCTGCTCAGCACGCCCAAGCAGGCGCTCGAGCCCGCCGTGGTGGATCGCTTCTGGCGCGCGAACAGCGAGCACCCAGCCTTCGTCAAGAGTCTGTTCGCCCTCTCCTACATGTACCCATTTGCCAAGTGGAAATGGTTCGCGGAGGAAGGTACGGCGTTTCGCTTCCCGGCGATGGTGCTGAGCGGTTCGGCGCTGTCCATCGTCTACCTGTGGGCGCGGCGCATCCTGGGCACGGACTTCCGGGGTCGGCTGTGCGCCCTGGCGGGGGCGGTGCTGCTCGGGGCGATGCCGCGGGTGTTCTACCATTCGCACCTCGACTGCTTCGACATGCCCGTGCTGGCCATGTGGCTGGTCACGACCTACGCCTACTGGCGCACCACCCAGAGCGGGCGCTGGGGAGCGGCGATCCTCACCGGAGTGCTCTACGGCCTGCTGCTCAACACCAAGCACAACTCCTGGTTGTTGCCGTTCGCGCTCGCGCCGCATCTGCTGCTGCTCGGGCAGCTGAAGTTCTGGAGACGACCGCTGGAAGGCCGTCGGGGCGCCTTGAAAGCGTGGCTCTGCATGGCGACCATCGGGCCAGCGCTGTTCTACGCCACGTGGCCTTGGATCTGGCATCACACGGCCGAGCGGCTACGCGGCTACGCCAGGTTCCACCTGCACCACGACTACTACAACATGGAGTTCCTGGGGCACACCTACTGGCAGCCTCCGATGCCGCGTGGATACGCACCCGTGATGACCGTCGCGACGGTGCCCACGATCACTCTGACCCTGTTCGCGCTGGGTCTGGTGGTGGCGTTCAGGAGGCCCCTGGTCGAGGGCCTGCGCTGGCTGCGTCGAAAGCCGAGCGGCGCCTTGCCACTGCACTTCCCCAGCTTCGCGCTGTGGGCGTGCTGCGTGCTGGTCAGCTATGGCCCGTGGGTGAAGTCCGACACCCCGATCTTCGGAGGCACGAAGCACTGGATCCAGGCGTATCCGTTCGTGGCGCTGTTCGCTGCCGTGGGCCTGTGGGTCAGTCTGGATCGCCTGCTGCTCCTGGTGAGGAGCCAGCGTGTGGCCCTGCGACGCGGGCTGCAGGTCGCAGTGACCTGCGCCGTGCTGAGCGCCCCAGTCGTTACCACGTGGAATTCTCATCCGTGGGGTCTCTCTGCATACGTGCCGCTGGTCGGCGGTGCGCCCGGCGCCGCGAGCCTGGGTCTGAACCGCACGTTCTGGGGCTACGCGACGGGCTATGCCGCCGAGTGGATCAACCGTGAGGCGCCCCGCAACGCTCGTATCTTCATCCACGACACCGCGCAGCAGAGCTGGCAGATGATGGTGAAGGACGGACGTCTACGCCGGGATCTGCAGGTGGTGTGGCGCCCCAGCGACGCGGACATCGCGATCTATCACCACGAACCTCACATGCTGAAGGTCGAGTACCAGGTGTGGGTGGCGTTCGGCACCGTGCGGCCCGCGTGGGTCGGGGCTCACGACGGCGTACCCGTGATCTGGATCTACCAGCGTCCGCGCTAGCCAGCGTCGCGACCTCACGTGAGGCGCCTCTGAAAGCGTTCGCAAGCGGGGTCATCACTGCGCCGGAGCCTTAAGTGGTTGAAAATATGCACGAATTCGCCCTTCCAAAAAAGAAAGTGACAAGTCACTATCTTTAGATAGGCTGCCAGCTATGCCCAAGGAAAGATCGCGTGCTCCCGAGCCTCAACAGGCGCGCGCCATCGCCACCAGACAAGGCCTCATCGACGCGACGATCGCGAGCATCGAGGAGCTTGGCTACGCGCGCACGACCACCACCGAGATCTGCAAGCGCGCAGGGGTCTCCCAGGGCGCGCTGTTCAAGCATTTTCCGAGCAAGGCGGAGCTGCTCGGCGCCGCGACGGAGGAGCTGTTCGAGGGGCTGGTGCAGGGGTATCGCAACACGTTCATCAGCATCATCGACCACCCCGATCGACTGGGAGCGGCGCTCGAGCTGCTCTGGGGTGTCTTCACTGACGCGCCCCTGCAGGTCGCCTTCGAGCTGTACGTCGCCGCGCGCACCGACGCCGAGCTGCGCGCGACCCTGCAGCCGGTGTTGATGGAACACCGACAGAACCTGCGCAACGAGGCGGCGTTCTTTTTCCCCGAGGCAGCAGATAGCTCCGAGTTCGACTCGACCATCGACGGCATCATGGCGGCCATGCAGGGGGCCGCTCTCACCGGCATGGTGTTGCCTCAACCCGAGAGCAGCCAGGGGGAACTCTCGTTCATCGACCGAGCGGCCCGAGCGGATTTCGCCCGAGCCATCGGCTTGCTCGCGGCTCAACGGAAGCGTTCCGCCACAGTGGGTCCAGTGGAGGGTGTGTCATGAGTCAGATGACGTACATCTTGTTCGCCATCCCGATGTTCTTCGGGACCATGTTCTTGGAGTACCTGCTCGGCAGGAAGCACCGCCGTCGCGGCCGCGGCTACGCCGGAAGGGATACCGCTGCGAGCCTCGCGATGGGGATCGGCAACGTGATCCTGTCGTTCCTGTTCAAGGCGGCGAGCTTCGGCCTGTACCTGTGGGTCTACCAGTTCCGGATCTTCGACATACCCGAGACCGCGTGGTGGGCGCTCCCGGTGCTGATCCTCTGCGAGGACTTCTGCTACTACTGGTTCCACCGCGTGCACCACGAAGTGCGGTTCTTCTGGGCCGCGCACGTGAATCACCACTCCAGCGTCCACTACAACCTCTCCACGGCGCTGCGACAGAGCTGGACGACGCCCATGACCGGTCCGATCTTCTGGGCGCCGCTCGCACTGCTAGGCTTTCATCCGGCGCTGATCCTCGTCGCTCAGACCATCAGCCTGATCTACCAGTACTTTCTCCACACGGAACTGGTTCCGAAGCTCGGACCGCTGGAGTGGGTGCTGAACACACCGAGCCATCACCGTGTGCACCACGGTCGGAACCCCGAGTACCTCGACCGCAACTACGCGGGCATCTTCATCATCTGGGACCGTCTGCTCGGCACGTTCGAGCCGGAGCGCGCCGAGGTGGACTACGGCCTGACGAAGAACATCGAGACCTACAACCCCGTGACCATCGCCTTCCACGAGTGGGCGGCGATGTTCAGGGACGCCGGTCGTGCGAAGGGCGCGGGCAACAAGCTCGGGTTCTTGTTGAGGCCGCCCGGTTGGTTACCGGACGGAAAAGGTGCGACGGCCCGAGATCTGCGGGAGCGAGCGCTGGCGGCCGCGCCGCTCGAGGGCCTGGAGGACGCCCGCGCTGGCGCTCGCTGAGCTCTCCCTCACCCCCAAACCCGAAGCAGCCGCCTGCGGGCTCACGCCAGTGGAGTCGTCCTCGTGGAAATACTGGCCGGCGGGCCAGGTCAGGCCCCGCATAAAAATGGCCTTGCAGCTGATTAAGTCGGACTTATACTCCGCTGCGAGCTGTGGGACAAGGTACGCGAAAAGCCGATGATGTAGCGCTGACGCTGCTCGACCAGATCGTGTCGGGAGAGCTGCCGGTAGGCTCCGTGCTGCCCAGTGAAGCCGAGCTCGCTGAGCGCTTCGGAGTGAACCGCGGTGCGGTGCGCGAGGCGAACAAGCTGCTCGAGGTGCACCGCCTGGTGAGGCCTGTGCGACGCCGCGGCACCGAGGTGCTCGACCCGATGCAGTCGCTGACCCCCGAGGTGCTCAAGGCGATGCTCGTGGATCGCGCGGGTCGAGTGAACGTCACCATGCTCGGCCACTTCCTCGAGCTGCGTGCGTTGCTCGACGTGGAGATGGGACGACTCGCCGCGGAGCGCCGCACTGAGAGCGATCTGACGGCGCTGGATGCGTGTGTCGCGCGGATCGCGGAGTGCGTCGGCTGTCCGGAGGACTTCGACGAAGAGCTGCACGAACTCGGCCTGTGCATCGCTCGCGCAACCCAGAACCCGATCTTCGTCATGCTCTCGCACTGGAATCGGCAGATCTACGGCTACCTGGGGTCGCTGCTCGGGAGCGTGCGGCAAGCGACGGAACAGCAGGTGGTCGCGTATCGCAGTCTGGTGGCGGCGATTCGCAGACGGGACGTGGAGACGGTCACGCAGATGGTGAGCGCCTTTCACGGTTGGGCGAATCAGGAGCTGCAGGAGGTGGCCAGGACCTGGAGGCCGCCGCGCCAGTGAATATAACCCCACGGAAATTATCTCGCTCGTGCTCTCACGGGCGCGGAACGTGGGAGCAGGGGAGAGAGATAGTCATGATTCAAGAGCTAGGCGTTTCTACGCTGAGAGGTGGCGCTTCGTCTGGAGATCAGGTGGAGTCGTCAGATCGCGGTCGGCCACTTTCCGAGCCGCCACTCGGCCCCCGAAGGGAGTTCGGAGCCGCGTGGCACAGGCGGGTGGCCGGTCTGCACGTGCTGAAGCTCAAGGGCAGCTTCTACGAGATGGGGTTGCAGCACGGGACGCTGCTGAGAGAGCATATCCCGACGGGCCCGGTGAGCTACTTCAGCGAGTATCTCGAGAAGCTGCTGAGGCCCCTCGGGGGGGCGGCGCCGATCGCACGCCGAGCGCTGCAGCAAACCGTTGGGCGCTCCGTCGAGCGGCAGCTGCCAGCGTTCGCGCGCGAGGCGCTGCGAGGCTTGGCAGACGGCGCCGAGCTCGATGAGCGTCACCTGCTCGATGGATCGACGATGCCGGACGCCATGCTCTGGGTGGTAACCCAGCTCACGCGCCTCGGGCGTCCGGGGCCTGCCGTGCGGCATCGCCTGGATCTGAGCCTCGGCTGCACCTCCGCCGTGGCCTGGGGTGAGGCGACGCAAGACGGAAAGCTGCTCCACGCTCGAAACTTCGACTACCACGGCGTCGGCACCTGGCCGAAGCACCAAGCGGTGGTGTTTCACGAGCCTGACGAGGGCATGCGTTACGTGTCGGTTGCTGCCGCGGGGATTCTACTGGGAGGTGTCACCGCGATGAACGAGGCGGGCCTCACCCTGACCATGCACCAGCACATGTTCACCGATCAGGTGCGCCTGGGAGGAACCCCCGTCGGCACCGTCGGCGACATCGTGATGCGTCACGCGGAGAACCTGGAAGAAGCCGAAGCGATCCTGCGTGCGCACCGTCCGATCGGCTGCTGGACGTACATCATCACCGACGGCAAGCGGCGCGAGGTGCTGTGTTTCGAGGAGAACCCCGCCCGCCAGGTCGCGATTCGGCGCGCGGCGCCAGACACGCACTTCGGGTATGCGAACGTGTTCCTCGACCCCGAGCTTGGAGCGACGGAGCAGAACCTGTACCCATCCTACTGGCGCGCCAACGCGGGACGACACGCGCGAGTGAACCAGCTGCTCGAGCAACACGCCGGTCGCATCAACCAGGAGACCATGGCGGAAATCCTTGCGGATACCGGGAACAACGAGTGTCGCCTGCGCGCCTCGATCAGCATGCTGATGACCGTCGCCTCGGTGGTGTTCAAGCCGGAAGACGGAATCGTGTGGGTCGCCACCGGGGACGCGCCCACGGCTGCCAATCGCTTCGAGGCATTCAGCCTGAAGACCGAAGACCACGCGCCGCTGATCGGCGCCGTTCCCTCCACCGAGGGACGTGCCGCGCCGGACAGGGCCTCGGGGCTCGTGCCTTCGCTCGGAGCTGCGCGCTCGGCGCGCGCCGGTTTCGCGGCGTACTCCGAGGCGTTTCTTGCGTACACCGACGCGGAGGATCTGAGCGGGGCGCGGCGGCGCATGGCGGAGGCTTGTGAGCTGCAGCCAGACCAGCCGCTGTTCCACAACCTGCGCGGCCTGCTCGAGCTCCAGGCGGGCAACGTTGCCAGTAGCGAGGAAGCGTTCGAGCGCGTGCTCCAGCTGGGCCATCCCGACCCCGAGCGCGTGGCGGCGGCCTACGTGTGGCGCGCGCGCTGTCGTGACCTGAGCGGCAGGCGCAGCGCTGCGGTGAAGGACTACCGCGCGGCGCTGGCTGGCACGCCGGACCCGGTGATGCGACGAGCGGCGCGCCGGGGGTTGATGCAACCCTACAACGCGCGCCGGGCGCGCAAGCTGAACATCGAGTTCAGCTACGCAGACGTGGTCGCGCCCTGACGCACCCGAGGGCCGCGCGTCACGTCGCCTTGGCGACGTGGCGATCAGGGGCTCGAGGGGGTGAGGTCCACCGGATTGCTCGGGGCGCCGTCGTGGATGGCGCCCTTACCGATCCAGTAGATGAAGCGTGGGTCGCGGATGTCGTCCAGGTAGGCCTCGAAACGTACCGTCTCTCCAGGATCCGTGTGGAAATACATGTGGTCGTAGTCGAGCGCGGTGTAGCCAACGAACTGCGCGTCGTAGCCCTCGCTGCTGAAGACGTCGTCGTCGACCTCCAGGTCCGCGCCCTGAACGCTGTCGATCCAGACGCCTTCGCCCACGGTCGCGACGATATCCCAGCGGCACTCATAGCGTGAGATCTCCGTGTCGCAGGTCGTGAACACGTGCCAGTCGCCATCCCCCAGGTACTCGATGAACGCTCCGGCTCCGACGCCGGGCTCTTGGTTCAGCGTGGCCCCCGTGTCGATCTCCGCTACGACTACCTGGGGTCCTGGATCGGGATCTTTCCGGGCGGAACGATCGTCCTTGTAGTAGCAGCCGGTGGCCAGGGCGGTGGCGACTGCGCCGAGTATCGAGCAGCGAGTGATACGATTCAAGAGCATCGGGTGACTCCGTTAGCGACGACGACGGACGGGAGCGCTTCTGCGTGGCGCAGGAGAAGACGAGCGGCTCCCGCGGAAGTGACTTCGAGATGGGGAGCGCCGAGGTGTGTAGCTGCGGCTGCTCGACTTCTTCTTCTTCTTGTAGTCCGACGACGAGCCGCTCGGGCGATAGCTGCGTGAGCGGCTCGAGCTTGCCTTGGGTCGGTAGGACCGAGTGGGGCGGTAGGAGCGGGAGCTGCGGCTCGAGCGCGACTTTGGGCGATAGCCGGGAGCGGGGGCCGCCTTGGGACGGTAGCTGCGTGTCGGGCGCTTGGCGCGAGGCGCGCGGCGTGGGGTCTTGGTGGTCCGGTACCGCGAGGAACTTCTGGGCGTCGCCTTGCGCCCGCCACTGTAGCTGGAGCCGGGGCGTAGCGTACGCGAGCGCGGAGCGCTGCGCGCGGTCCCTGCAGCCGGGCGAGCTCGGCTCCCGCGCCGGGCGGCCGGGGCGGGTCGAACAGCGCCCTTTGCGGTCACTCTGGGCCTTGGCGCGCTCTCGAAGTTGCGCGCAGCCAGCGGACGTCCACCGCGCTTGATGGCCTTGGCGCGGTTCGCTGCGGAGGAGCCGGGCAGCGCCTTGGCGCGGTAGCCCGCCTTGCGCAGCTTGCTCGCGGTGCTCCGCCTGGAAGCCTGAACTGCGCGAGGGTCAGCCGGGGTTCGGCTCTTTGGTCGCGAGCTTGCAGGTACGTGCGCTTCGCTCGCTGAAGGACCTCGCCGAGGCCGAGCGGCGGTGTGTCCAGGGCGTGGGCGGTGGTGCCGCGGGTGATAGCGCCGCGTGTGCCGCGCGGCATAGCGCACTCGGGCGTGGTCGTGCACGACATAGGTGTGGACGTGGCGGTGATACACGTACGCCGTTGGACAGAACACGTAGGGGTACGGTGGATACACCCAGAGCGAGACCGCGACACCGCCGTGCCAGCCCCAGCTCGGGGGCATCGGTGCCCAGCCGATGTAGGCGTAGTCGTCGCTCGGAACGCGCCACACGACCCATGCAGGAGCGTATCGACGACCCGGGATCCACGCCCAGCCCACGTCTGGGACCCACACCCAGCGCCCGTAGTGGAACACCACCCAGCCGAAGTCGTACCCGCTGATCCAGATCCAGTCGCCGTTCTCGTCCTCGCCCCAGTAGCCGTTGGTCACGTAGGGCGCGAAGTCCTTGCCCACTTCCGCGCGGTTGGGTACCCAGATCTGACCGTAGACCGGGTCGTAGACCCACTGGCCGTGAGGGTCGAGGTAGGGCCGGAAGTCATCGAGCGCCGTGGGGTCGGTGTCCGCGTACTCGTCCGTCGCAGGAGCGGCGCCCTGATCGCTGTATTCCTCCCCCAGATCGTCGCTCGCATCATCCCAGTCGGCGTCGTCCGGGGCGGGCGCGATTGCGGCGTCTGCTGCGTCTGCGGCGTCTGCGGCGCGAGCGGCATCTGTTGCGCGGTCTACCGGCTCGGCTGGAGCTGGGGTGATCCACTCGTCATCGTCTTGTGCCTTTGCAGGCCTGCTCGCAACGCAGACGAGCAACACGATGCAAGCCGCCAACACACCACGGACGAAGCCGTGGTCGGGCTTGCGAGGCTCTCGGTTCGAACCGTTTCCAGAGCGGCTCGCCGGAGCAAGAACTCTTGCCGACATAACTCTCATGATGGTCTCAGCCTGGGGTTGGAGCAACACGCGTGCCGGTTCGACGTTCCTGGCCCACAATCGGTGCTCTCGGTCCACGCTCGCTGGAATCGGAGTCGTCGACGCCCCAGTTGCGTTCGACCTGCCCAGCGCCGCCGAGGGCCATGTTGTACGCTTCCGCGTCGAGAGCCTCCCCATCGCAGCGGCCTCTGGGGCGTTGCGCCGCGAAAGCGTGGGGTTTCGAGGCGTTTTGCTGGGTGATCTGGTCCCCCGCTTTGGGTGGACCACGGAGACGGTAGCGGCGCAGCGATCCGCTACCCCATGCGCGTCTCGTCGCTCGATCCTGGCCGTGCGCCTGCCCTGGGCGGTGACCGCGCCCGGCTGGCGGCGGCGCCAGAGTGTTAACTCCCAGCCGTGACGTGGGCGCAACAGTCTCCTGAACGACGCGATATGCTGGCCCCATGTTGAGCGTCGACGAAGCGAGGGCGCGCATCCTGGCGAGCATTCAGCAGCTCCCTCCGGAGCGGGTGCGCCTCGAGGCTGCGCTGGGGCGCGTCCTGGCGGAGGACGTGAGGTCGACGGCGCCGCTGCCCGGTTTCGACTACAGCGCGATGGATGGCTTCGCCCTGGAGGCAGAAGCGTGCTCGGGTGATGGACCCTGGGAGCTGCCCGTGGTCGGCGAGAGCCGCACCGGTCACGCGCCTCCGGACTGGGTCAAGGGCACCGCCTGTCGAATCTTCACGGGCGCGGCGATTCCGCGCGGCGCGACCGCGGTGCTCCTGCAGGAGAACGTGCTCGACGCCGGCGGCCAGCCTGTCCGCAGTCTGCGTGACCTCGAGTCGATCCGCTTCTCTCACAAGCCTCACGTGGGCGAACACATGCGACTGGCCGGAGAAGACCTCCCGCTGGGGGCGCTCGGCATGGGGAAGGGTAGCGCCGTCGGTGCGCTGCAGCTTGGGCTCCTGGCGGCGCTCGATCGAGGCTCGCTGATCGTGACCAGCAGGCCGCGGGTGTTGATCCTGAACACCGGCGACGAGCTGCGCGAGCCCGGCTCTCCTGCGTCCGGTCCTACCAGTATTCCCGAGTCCAACTCGTTCGTGCTCGCGGCGCTGGCTCGCTCCGTCGGCGCCGACGTCGCGGTCGCCCCACTGACGCGGGACGATCTCCAGACCACGCAGCGCGCGCTGGCGGCGGCTCTGAGTCACGCGGACCTCTTGGTCACGGTTGGCGGCGTTTCCGTGGGAGATCACGATCTCGTGAGGCCGGCGCTCGAGGCGGTTGGAGTCGAGCTCGACTTCTGGAAGGTGCGGATGAAGCCGGGCAAGCCGCTGGTCTACGGGCGTCGAGGCGTCACCCATGTACTCGGCCTGCCTGGCAACCCGATGAGCGCTCAGGTGACCTTCATCTTGTTCGGGCTGCCGCTACTGAGGGCGCTGCAGGGGCAGAGCGAGTGTGCTCCCCGCAGCTTTGGCTTGAACCTGCTGGGGCCGTTGAGCCACAAGCCCGGGCGGCGCGGCTTCTACCCCGGTCGCTGGGAGCGCGGGGGCGTGATGCCTCTCGGAAACAAGTCCTCTGGGAGCACCGTCAGCCTGGCAAGCGCGGACCTGCTGATCGTGATGCCAGAGGAAGCGGCAGAGCTGGCACCCGGCGAAGCCGTGGAAGTGATCGCGCTCGGGTGAGGGAACCTTTTGTGTGGGTAGGCATATTCATCGGGGGACAGTCGAGGCGCATGGGCGGCTTCCCGAAAGGCCTGCTCGAAGCGCCGGACGGGCGGCGGATCATCGAACGCGTGATCGACGAAGCCGAGCGCGCGCTCCCCGCGGCTTCGATTCGCCTGATCGGGGAGCACCCGGCCTACGGCTTCCTCGGGTTGCCGCAGATCGCCGACGATCCGCCCGGGATCGGTCCGCTGGGCGGCTTCTTGGCCGCGCTGAGTGCCGCTCGAGACAGCGCGGTGCAGCGCCTGGTGATCCTGAGCTGCGACCTGCCCTACGTCGGTGGCCCGCTGATCCGGCGCCTCGCCGAGTTCGCTCCCGAGGCACCCGCCGTGGCTCCTGTCGACGCCGCCAGGGGCGGGGGGGAGGCGCGCTGGCAGCCCTTCTTTGGACATTACCGTGTGGAACCGTCTCTGGTCGCGGCCTCGGCGCTCCACGCATCAGGGCGGCGCTCGCTCCAGGGCCTGTTCGCGAACCTCGAAGACGCCGTCGAGTTGCCGCTTGGCGACGAGGAGCGCGCCCAGCTCAGAGACTGGGACAGCCCGCTGGATCGTCAGAGCTGACGCCCGGGAGGCGCCCGGAGCAGCCCTCCGTCGCCGCTCCTGCCGCGGCGGCGGATCAGCCCTTGCGTTGCTCCGGCGGTGGGACTCGTGCGTCTTCCCAGCCCACCCAGTAGGGGCCCTCGTTGCCGTGCTCACGTTTCCACACGGGTACTCGCTCCTTGATGCGATCGATCAGCGCGCGGCCTGCCTGGAACGCCTCTGCGCGATGAGGAGAGCTCGCGGCGCAGAGGATCGCGGTGTCTCCGACTCGCAATTTGCCGATGCGATGTACTGCCGCCAAGCGAGTGTTCGGGAGCTCCGCCTCCAGCTCGGCTACGATGCGCCGCATCTCCGCGATGGCCATGCTCACGTAGGCCTCGTACTCCAGCAGTGTCACGCGCTGACCAGCGTTGTGGTCGCGCACATCGCCGACGAACAGCGCGACGGCGCCAGCGTCGGGCCGCTTCACGGCGGCCAGCACCTCGTCGACGTCGAGCGGTGTCTCGCGTACGTCGCACAGTCGCGATTCTTCTGCCGTGCTGCTGGAAGTCGCGCCCTCCGTCTCGGTGAGCGTCGCGCGCCGCCCCGAGGGCCCCTCGTCCTCGCTCGCGCGGTAGTCGCCGCTCCTGCCGCCCGCCTTCTCCAGCAGCCGGGTGGGCCCGATCTGCATCCCGCGGTCGAACGCCTTGAGCATGTCGTAGACCGTCAGGGCCGCGGTGTTGGCTGCGACCATCGCCGCCATCTCCACACCAGTTCGGTCCGTGGTCTCGACGCTCGCCTGGATCACGACGCGCGGAGAGCTGACGTCGAGGTCGAGCTGGATCTCGATGCGGGTCAGCGCCAGCGGATGGCAGAGCGGAATCAGCTCCGAGGTCTTCTTCGCGGCCATGATGCCGGCGACCCGCGCCGTTCCCAGCACGTCGCCCTTCGGCGCGTCTGCTCGCTGGAGGCGCGTGAACGCGTCGCGGTTCATGTGTACCTCGCTGAGCGCGACCGCCCGACGCTTCGTCGCGTGCTTGCCGCCGACGTCTATCATGCGCACGCCGCCGCTCGGGCTGACGTGAGTCGAGGTTGCGCTATGTCCAACGACCTCGGTCCAGACGCGTTCGAGGCGCGCATCTCGCTCCCTCGCGTCTCGTCGCTGGGCGCGCTCGGCGACCTTGTGGAGCGTGTAGCGATCGAGCGGGCTGAGGCTCTGCCAGAGTTTGTCAGGCAAGCTGCCTTGATGCGAGAAGGCAGCGACCACCTCGTCCGCGGCGCGCTCGGAGTCGGGCTCCGAGGGCGTGGGGCGAAGCGCGACGGGAGCGGGTGTGGCGAGCTGGGCGAGGCGCGCAATCTCCGTCGCGTCAGGCTGATCGTGGGATCCTAGTTCGACCAGGTGGCGTCGAGTGGTCAACGGCAGGCTACGCCACGCCTCCAAGCTGAGCTTCAAGCCGGCGAGGTCCAGGGCGCGTCGCGCGGCCATGGGTACCAGATGAAGAGACTCTCCGACCTCGTCAAAAGCGTAGATGCGCACCCGTCGAGCTTACTCTAGATTGAACGTCATGCAGATCGCGCGAGGGAGGCTCTTGGGCGCGGCCCTGTGCGCGTTCTCCGCAGCGTGCGCTGGTGGCGCTGTTTCTGCTTGTTCCCCGAAGGCGGCGGAGCCAGCGCCGCTGTCCGGAGAATGCAGCCTGAACCTCGGGTCGGAGGCGCCGAAGCTCGAGGCTCCCATTGCCTGGAAGCCGCCCGAGTCACGGCTCGTCGCCGAGCTGGAGCTGAGCACCGCGCTCCTGGGCCGCGAGCTAGAGAAGCAGGTGCCACGGCGCCTGGCCGACGTGAAGGGTCAATCCGTCGGTGCGGCTGGTGAGCTGACTTACCGTGTGGAAAGAAGCGGATTCGCCGTGGGGCTCCAGGGCGAGCGCCTTGTCGTGAGCACTCCGGTGCAGGCCGACGTGGAGGTCTGCAAGCGCCTGGGGCCCCTCTGCGTCACCTATGGCAGCTGTCAGCCCAGGCTGCGGGCTGACGTGAGCTTGCCGCTGATCGTCGACCCACAGTATCGCCTCGGACCGAGCAGTGCGAAGGTGAACGTGGAGCGCGGGTGCGTGCTGCAGCCGATCGGCATCGACCAGACTTCGCGCGTTCACGAGGCCGCGCACAAGCAGGAAGCGCGGGTGAAGGCGCGCATCGACGGATCGCTGCCCAACATTCGCAGTGACGTGGCGCAGGTCTGGCGTCTGCTGCACATGCCGGTCGCCATCGACAACACCCTTTGCCTGCGCATCGAGCCCACTGGGGTCTCTCAGCAGAAGCCGAAGCTGAAGAGCGATGGCAAGGGGCAGCAGCTGCTCTCCACGCGTCTGGCGGTGCGGGGCAAGGTGAGGGTGGAAGACCCTTGCGTGGAGCCCCACGAGGCTAGCCCGGAGAAGCCGCTCCCTGCGCCTGACCTCGAGGACGACCTGCCTGCGAACGCGGACCTCGAGGTGCCGCTGTTCATCGACTGGAGCAGCGTCTCGGCTCAGCTCACGCGGGTGCTGTCCACGCAACCCATCAAGAGCGACGCCGGCACCGTCAGCGTCGCCAAGGTCGAGACACGCCCGGCTTCCCTCGATGGCAAGTCGAGGCTCGCTCTGGGACTCACCCTATCGGGGGTCGCCTGTGGCGAGTCCTGGTTTCTCGCGGAACCGGTTGAGGAGCCTCAGCGCAAGGTGCTGGTGCTGAGTGAAGTCCGCGCGCTGGCTCCGGGAGCGTTGCCGCCGGAGCTCGAGCGAGCGCTGAGCGCGGCGTTGACTCAGCGTGGAGTGATCGACTTGCCTGTCGATCTGAGCGCCGCGCCGGGCACCCTCGAGGGGCTGGTCAAGCGCCTGACCACCGATCTGCCACGGCAGGTCCAGCTGGACCTCGAAGTGGAGGAGGCGCGTGTCGCCAACGTCGTCGCCCAGGAGCAAGGCTTGGTGCCCGTGGTGAGCGTCGCGGGCCACGCCAAGCTGTGGGCGCGCTGACTCTCGGGGCGTCGGCGTGGGTTGCGCGCGCCAGCCGTCGACTCTATGCCTCTTCCGTGGAGCGCGACCCGAAGCACCTGCCGCTGATCGGCGAGTCGCCCGCGTCCAGCACCTGGGACGCGTCCGGTGACACCGATCTGGCTGCGGCCGATCTCGCTCCCGGAGAGCTGGTGCGGGACACCCTGGGGCGGCGCCTGTCGGACCTGCGCATCTCCGTCACCGACCGCTGCAACTTCCGCTGCACCTACTGCATGCCACGGGAGAAGTTCGGTGCAGACTTCCCGTTCCTGAAGCGCTCGGAGCTCCTGAGCTACGAGGAGATCACTCGCGTGGCGGGCCTGTTCGTCGAGGCGGGGGTGAACAAGCTGCGGATCACCGGTGGCGAGCCCTTGTTGCGCCGTGACCTGCCCGAGCTGATCAAGCAGCTGAGGGCGCTGGACGAGCGTCGGCCTCACCCCCAGCCCCTGGATCTCGCGCTGACGACCAACGGCGTCCTGTTGCCGCGCCTCGCCAGTGAACTCCAGTCGGCGGGTCTCGATCGCGTGACGGTCTCCTTGGATAGCCTGGATCAAGCCGAGTTCACACGGATGACTGATAGTCGTTACCGCGTGGAAGAGGTGCTCGACGGCATCCGCGCGGCCGAGCAAGCGGGGCTCGGCCCGGTGAAGGTCAACGCGGTGGTGAGGAAGGGCCACAACGAGGCTGCGATCGTCGACCTGGCTCGACACTTCCGCGGCACCGGGACCATCGTGCGCTTCATCGAGTTCATGGACGTCGGCACCAGCAATGACTGGCAGCTAGCCGAGGTCGTGAGCGCGAAGCAGATCATCGAGCGCATCCACGAGCAGTTCCCGCTGGAGGCGATCGACGCCAACTACCCCGGGGAAGTGGCGAATCGCTATCGCTACCGCGACGGTCTGGGGGAGGTGGGTGTCATCGCGTCGGTGACGCAGCCCTTCTGTGGGGATTGCTCCAGGGCGCGCCTGTCGTCGGAAGGCAAGCTCTATACCTGCTTGTTCTCGGGGGTGAGTCGCGATCTGAAGGCGCCACTACGGTCGGGTGCAAGCGACGAAGAGCTCGCTCGACTCATCGTCGGCACCTGGCGAAACCGCACGGATCGTTACTCCGAGCTGCGCGGAGAAACCACCGCGAGGCGACCGAAGGTCGAGATGAGCCACATCGGCGGCTAGCCCCAGCGGCGCACCGAGGCAGCGAACTACGGAGGCGGGACACTAGGGCTTGCGGCGCTTCTTCTTCTTCTTCTTCACCCGCAGCACCGAGGCGGGGCCACCCACCTTGCGTTTGACGGGGCCGCTGTGCTCTCGAGCTCGCTCGCGGGCGAGTTCCATGAAGCGGTACTGGCTTCTCACCTGCGGCTTGCCGTCTTCACCCGATGGGCGCACCCGACGGTAGCGTCCAGACGCTTCGAGCAGCCAGCCCTTGGTGTCGTCGGAGCGCATCGTCTCCAAGATCTCCGTGGTGATCCGCTTCTTGAGGCGCGCGTCGAGGATCGGGAACATCACCTCCACCCGGCGCTCGAAGTTCCGCGGCATCCAGTCTGCGCTGGCGCAGAACACCTCCGGCTCGCCGGCGTTCTCGAAGTAGAAGACGCGGGCGTGCTCCAGAAAGCGGTCGATCACGGCATGCACGCGGATGCGTTCGCTGACGCCTGGCACACCCGGGCGCAGGCAGCAGATCCCGCGGATGAGCAGGTCGATCTCCACTCCCGCTCGTGACGCGGCGTACAGGCCCGCGACCACGTCCGGATCGACGAGGGCGTTCATCTTCGCGATGACTCGAGCCGGTTTGCCTGCCGCGGCGTTGCGCGCCTCGCGCTCGATCAAGCCGAGCACTGCCTCCTTGAGCCCCAGCGGCGCGACCAGCAGCTGCTTCCAGCCGTCCGGTGCGCTGTACCCGGTGAGCAGATTGAAGAGCGCAGTTGCGTCTTCAGCGATGTCTTCCCGTGTGGTAAAGATCGATAGATCTTCGTACAGCTTCGCCGTCTGCTGGTTGTAGTTGCCCGTGGCCAGGTGGACGTAGCGCTGCAGGCCGTTCTTCTCCTGACGCACGACCATCAACACCTTGGCGTGGAGCTTCAGGCCGACCAGGCCGTACATCACGTTGACGCCAGACCGCTCGAGGGCCCTGGCCCACTGGATGTTGCTCTCCTCGTCGAAGCGCGCCTTCAGCTCGACCAGGGCCGTGACTTGTTTACCCAGCTCGGCCGCGCGTTGCAGCGCGCGCACCAGGGGAGACTCACCGCCCGAGCGATACAGCGTCTGCTTGATCGCCAGGACCTGCGGGTCCTCGGCTGCTCGCGTCAGGAAGTCGACCACCGCCTCGAACGACTCGTAGGGGTGGTGCAGCATCAGATCGCCTTCGCGGATGGTGGCGAAGATGTCCTCACTGTCGCGCAGCGGGGGCACGTACTGGGGTGAAAAGGGCTCGTCGCGCAGCTGCTTGGGCGCCTCGCCCTCGACCAGCGCGCCGAGGTCGCCGAGATGCAACGGTGGCTCCACGAGGTACACGTCCCGCTTGGCGTCGAGCTGCAGCTGCCGGCACAGCCAGCGTACCGCTGAGCGAGGCACGTTGCTGGTCAGCGTGAGGCGCACGGCGTCACCGCGCTCTCTTCGCCGCAGCTCTGCCTGCATCGTCAGCAGCAGGTCCTCGCCCTCGTCGTCGTCGATCTCGATGTCGAAGTTGCGGGTGACACGAAAAGCGAAGTGTCCCTCGACCTTCATGCGCGGAAACAGCGATTGCACGTGGCGCTGAATCAAGGACTCCAGGGTGACGAACGCGCGCTCGTAGCCCTGGGCTCGCACCTCGAGCAAGCGGGGGAGGCTGGTCGGAACCTGTACCAGCCCGGTGCGCGGACCTTGCTCGTCACCCTCGAACAGCACGCCCAGGTTGATCGCCTTGTTGCGCACATGGGGAAACGGGTGCACCGGATCGATGGCAATGGGTGTCAGCACCGGGTAGATGTTCCGCACGAAGTGCTTGTCGATGCGGCTCTGCTCGTCCGGGCTGAGGGAGTCTGGTTCCACCAGCGCCCGCCCGGCCTCCGCGAGCGCTGGCTTCACCAGCGCGCACCAGATGTGATCGCGCTCGGCCATCAGCTCGTGAGCACGAGTCGAGATGATCTCCAGCTGCTCGTCCGGGGTGCGCCCATCGGGAGGCGGTTCGTCGATCTCCTGAGAGCGCTGTGCCTGGAGCCCCGCGACGCGCACCATGAAGAACTCATCGAGATTGCTGCCGAAGATTGACAGAAACTTGAAGCGCTCGAAGAGCGGGACCTGCTCGCTCTTCGCCTCCTCGAGGACGCGTGCGTTGAACTCCAGCCAGGAGAGCTCGCGATTGATGTAGAGCGTGGGGTCGTCCAACGAAGGGGCGTTGGTTTGGGGCAGTTCGGACAGCGAGGGCGGCAGCGCCACCACCACTTCGGGGGAGTCGTCGTTCACGGGATGGAGTCTCCAGCCGGGTTCGAGCGCGCGGGTGCGCTGCGCCCGGCGCCGCGGGGCGGAAACCGAGTAAAGCACAGCCACCGGCGGGCGGAACACTGCTTCACCCCCATCGCTGGCGTGGCCCACGCAGCGTCAGTGGGGACTCGGTGAGCGAACGGCCAGACACAGCGACCTGGCGAGGCCGTGGCCACAGCGCAGGGAGGCTGTTGTAGAATCGCCTGGATGCGAGGGATCGGCTGGTCGCTGCTGCTGGCTGTAACGGGAGTGTGCACGGCGTGTGACGGCGCGGATGCGGAGGTCGTCTCCAAGCCAGTGACGGACGCCGGGACGGACGCGCGCGCGCCCCGAGACGCGGAGACCGATGGCCCCTCGACGGACGGTGGAGAAGACGCGGCGCTCGATGCGCCCGCGGACGCGCCGACTCCCGCTGTGCGCATCGGCGTCGAGCCCGAGCCTCGAGCCGGGGACGAAGGCTTCGACGCGGCTCTGCGCATCGCTCAGCTCGAGAGCCTTTCCGCGGGCTCTCGAGCCGTCAGCATCGACGTGCGCTGGGATGAGCTGATGAACGACGAGCTCGAGCTCAGGGCCGCGTCGCTCGCGTCGCTCGGCGCGCGCATCCGCTTGGTTCGCGACTCGGGCGCCAAGCTCTCCCTGTGCCTCGCGCTGGTCGAGCGCGCGGTCGACGCGCGACCCTCCAGCGACCTCGGCTGGAACACCACCGGGATGACCAACGCCGTCCGGAGGGTGATCGACGCGGTGCTCGAGCTTGCAGGGGACGAGCTGCGCTTCCTCAGCCTGGGGCTGGAGTCCGACCGCTACTTCCGCGCACTCCCACCGGCGATCGGCAGCGGCTTCGTCCAGGGCATG
>JAGQIY010000862.1 GCA_020430865.1 Myxococcales bacterium | reverse complement strand
CCGGGACAGGCATGGGCTTCGGAGCCGGCTCCGGGCGCCTTGGGGGTAGCCACAAGGCGACCGCGCCCAAGGCCCGAAGCGGCGCCTCGGGTAGCGCCTGGGGCGACGAGATCGGTGAGAGCTACGGCGCCGGCGGCCTCGGCCTGAGCGGGGTCGGCCGCGGTGGGGGCGGCGCGGGCGTGACCGGCGGCACGGTCGCGCGACCTTCGAAGCCGAGCAAGCGCGCGGTCGCGGGTCAGGCTCGCGGCGTCAAGGCCGGGGAGTGGGACGACAACGCCAACTACCGCGACTTCCTCGAGTACCAGAAGAACGAAGGACAGCGCGGGGCTCCCATGGACGTCAGCCATCGGCGCTTCCTGGTGGTGCGCGACGTCAAGAACCAGCCCATCCCCAACTGCCAGCTCAAGGTGCAGGACAAGAAGAGCCACAGCGTGATCCTGACCACTCAGGCCAACGGGCGCGCCATCTTGTTTCCGCGCGCATCCGGCCTCCAGGGCAACCTGCTGAAGGTCACCGTGAGCTGCCTGGGCCACGAGCAATCCAAGCAGCTGAGCGTCGCCAAGCAGGACGGAGCCCTCGACTTCAAGCTCCCGCTGGTGCGCGCGCTGCCCGACAACAAGGTGCTCGACATCGCCTTCGTCCTCGACACCACCGGGTCCATGTCGGAGGAGATCTCGGCGATGAAGGACACCCTCGAGGAGGTGGCCTCCACGCTGCGAGGCATGAGCATCACGCCGCGCATCGGGCTCGTGGAGTACCGGGACAAGGGCGACGCGTACCTCACGCGCACGCACCAGATGACCACCGACATCTCCGGCTTCGCAGATCGCGTCTCAACGCTCAGCGCGAACGGTGGAGGCGACATGCCCGAGCACGTCAATCAGGGCATCCACGTCGCGCTCACGAAGCTCAAGTGGAGCGACCACTCCCTCGGCCGCCTGGCGTTCCTGATCGGCGACGCACCGCCTCAGCTGCACTACGACGACGACGTGCCCTACACCGAGTCGGTGAAGGAGGCCGCCGAGCGCGGCATCCAGCTGCACACCATCGCCGCCTCCGGCATGGACGACCTGGGGCAGAGCGTGTGGCGCCAGATCGCCATGTTCACCGGCGGCACCAACCTGTTCGTGCTGCGCGGCGGCGCGGGTCCTCAGAGCACCGGCGCCGGCGACCCGAAGGACAGCTGCGGCTCACGCCACGACAACTACACCAGCGGAAACCTCGCGGAACTGATCAGCAACAAGGTGCAAACCAGCGTCGACTCCCTGAGCTGGGATCCGATGAAGATCGCTGGGCTTGGGAAGGACGAAAAGAGCAAGCCGTGCAGTCAGCGGGTGGCGCAGCAGTAGACGGACACCGCGGGGAGAGGCGTCGCTATTCCTAGCTCAGGCCTCCTGGGGTTGGGGGTGAGGTACAATCGTGTGCCGTTTCCAGATGGCAAAGATCGCCGGATAGACGGTCAGCTCCAGCAGAAATGACGTCACGAGTCCGCCGACCATGGGCGCTGCGATGCGCTGCATCACGTCGGCGCCGGTGCCGGTGCTCCACAGCACGGGCACCAGGCCGATCAGCGTGGTCAGCACGGTCATCAATTTCGGCCGGATGCGCTGGGCGGCGCCCTCGACGATGGCTTCCTCGAGATCTTGCTCGTTGTTCAGCTCGCCACGCTCGACGCGCCGCTTGTGCGCCAGCGTGAGGTACAGCAGCATCACCACGCCGGTCTCGGCGTCGAGTCCGGCCAGGGCGATGATGCCGACCCACACCGCGACCGAGAGGTTGAAGCCGAGCAGGTAGAGCAGCCAAACCGCGCCGATCAGCGAGAACGGCACCGCGAGCAGCACGATCGCCGTTTCCGCGAGGCTCCTGGTGTTGAGGTAGAGCAACAGGCACACCAGGAGCAACGTCAGCGGGACGACGTAGCCGAGCTTCTCCTTGGCGCGCTCGAAGTACTGGAACTGCCCCGCCCACTCCAGGCGCTGGCCGTTGGGCACGCTGACGCGTTCCTTGACGCGCTGCTTGGCGTCCTTCACGTAGTCTGCGATGGGCCGCCCCACCACGTCGACGAAGACGAAGCCCACCAGCTTGCCGCTCTCGCTGCGCACCATCGGCGGCCCGGTCTTGAAGTCGAGCTTCGCCACCTGAGACAGCGGGATCTGCGCGCCCCCGGGCGTGGCCACCAGCACTTGCCGCAGCGCCTCGGGATCGTCGCGAAACTCCCGGGCGTAGCGCACGTTGATCGGGTAGCGCTCGCGGCCCTCCACGGCCTCGGACACGTTGCTCCCGCCGATGGCGCTCATCACCACCTGGTTGATGTCGGCGACGGATAGCCCGTGGCGCGCGGCTTCGTTGCGGTTGATCTCGAAGTCGGCGAAGAACCCCCCCGTCGAGCGCTCGGCGAAGGCGGAGCGAGTGCCGGGCAGATCCTCGAGGGCATGCTCGATGGAGATCGCCGTCTCCTCGATCTCCTTCAGCGAGTCTCCGAACACCTTGATCCCGAGCTGGCTACGGATCCCAGTAGCCAGCATCTCCGTACGGGTTTGAATGGGCATCCACCAGATGTTCGGCATCCCGGGGTACTGGAGCTTCTGATCCATCTCCTTCACCAGATCGTCCCAGGTCAGCCCAGGGCGCCACTGGTCGCGCGGCTTGAGCTGAACGGTGATCTCCGCCATCGAGAGCGGGGCCGGATCCGTCGGTGTGCGCGCCCGGCCCATCTTGCCGAACACGCTCTGCACCTCCGGGAACTGCGTGAGCTGACGATCCATGGACTGCAGGACCGTGGTCGCTTCTCCGACGCTCATGCCGGGCGGCGCCGTCGGCATGTACAGGATGGCGCCCTCGTTCAGCGGTGGCATGAACTCGCTCCCCAGACGCATGAAGGCGGGCACGCTGAACAGCATCGCCAGCACCGCGCCGCCGATCACCCAGTAGCGATGGCGCACGACCCGACGCACGACGGGGGCGTACAGGCGCACCAGCCATCGGTTGACCGGGTTACTGTGCTCCCCGCGGATCTTGCCCTTGATCAGCAGCACCGCGAGCGCCGGCGTCACCGTTACCGCGAGGATCGCCGCGAAGCCCATGGAGTAGGTCTTGGTGAAGGCCAGCGGCTTGAACAGCCGGCCTTCGGTGGCCTCCAGGGTGAACACGGGCAGGAAGCTCACGGTGATGATCAGGAGCGAGAAGAAGACGCTCGGCCCGACCTCCTGCATCGCCTTGACGATGATCTCGGCACGCGTCTCCTTGCCGCCTTCGTCCTGCCAGAGCTCCAGGCGTTTATGGATGTTCTCTATCAGGATGATCGACGCATCCACCATCGCACCGATGGCGACCGCGATGCCGCCCAGACTCATGATGCTGATCGTCAGCCCCTGGTAGTACATGGGGATGAACGCCAGGAGCACGCCGAGAGGTAGCGTCAGCACCGGGATGAGCGCGCTACGCGCGTGGAGCAAGAACAGGAAGATCACGATGCTGACGACCAGCATCTCTTCGAGCAGCGTGTGGCGCAGCGTCGCGATCGATTCGCGGATCAGCCCCGAGCGATCGTAGGTGACTTCCAGGTGCACGCCCTCGGGGAGTCCTTGTTTGATCTCCTCCATGCGCTTGTCCACGCGGTCGATCACGTTCAGGGCGTTCTCGCCGTAGCGCATCACCACGATGCCACCCACCGTCTCGCCTTGACCGTTCAGCTCGGCGACGCCGCGGCGCATGTCCGGACCGAACTGCACCTCAGCCACGTCCGCCAGCGTCACTGGCGTGCCGTCGTCGCGCACCTTGAGCGCGATGTCCTCCAGATCCGAGAGCTTCTTCACGTAGCCTCGCCCACGGATCATCTGCTCGTGTCCCGCGACCTCGATGGTGCGCCCGCCAACCTCCTGGTTCGCTGCGCGCACCGCCGCGATCACCTTGTTCATCGGGATGCCGTAGCTACGCAGCTTGTTGGGGTCGACATTGACCTGGT
>JAGQIY010000861.1 GCA_020430865.1 Myxococcales bacterium | reverse complement strand
CGCTGCGCCTTGTCGGGGTTGGCGCGCAGCCAGGCAGCTAGTTGCCGCGCGGCAGCGAAGCTCGTGTCCGCTTGCTCGAGCAGTCGAACGAAGTCGGAGAGCGCCTTCTCGAAAGGCATCGCCTGCAGGCTGGAGTCCACCTGCTGGGTGCGGTCCACGGCCATCGCGAAGGCATCGCCGAAATCGGCGTCGTCCGCCGCCATGGGCGGAACCGGCGTGAAGCGCGCGTCGTCCTTCACGACCGAGAAGCGCTGGACCAGGTCGGCCTGGAGCGAGCCAGAAGCTTCGATTCGCATGCGTTCGCGACCGCCGGCTCGCAGGAGCCAGCCGGAGTCGAAGCGAGCCGTCGAGCGGGCGCCGAGCACCTGCAGCGTCAGCCCGAGGGTGCGCGCCGTGTCCTGCTCCTTGTAGGCGGCCTTGGTGCGCTGAACTCCGACACCTCGACCCGGCAGGCGCTCGTAGCTTGCTTCGTAGGCTCCCATGCCGTCTCTCTGCTCGACGCGCCAGCGCTTGGCGGTGGGATCCGCTGGAAGCACGTGTTCCCAGGTGCTGATCGCCGTCTGAACCAGCTGGCGCTTGCGCGGACTCCAGCGCCTGTCGAAGCCAAAGCCGACGAAGCGACACGCAGCGTCGACGTCGATGAAGAACGGCGCATCGAGGGAGCCAGAGACGCGCTCTTCGGGCCGCGTCAGCGACTGGCCGTGCTCCACGTTGGCCAGCGCGGCGCGCAGGCGCCAGCGGGTGGCGGAGAGGTTCTCCGCCACCTGCCAGCTGAGCACGCCCGTCAGTCTGTCCTCCTGCGCCGGGGCGCGGGTGTCGTGCACTGAAGACTCCAGGCGGAAGGCGCCGTGCTGGTTGGGCTCGAAGTGGCACGTCAGCGGCTGTGCCTCCGCGCTCCCGGCGCGCTCGGTCTGGGGCGCGGCCGTGGCAGCTCCTCCGGTCCCACCGAGCACGCTGTAGGCCAGCGCGATCAGGGGTAACAGGGCCACGCTCGATACCAAGCTGGTCTTGCTGATCTTCATGGTGCCTCCCGTCGTCCGTCTGTCTGCGCTCAGTCCAGGGTCTCGAAGTTGGCCATCGAGTTGCTCATCAGGTGCATGCTGCGGGTGGGTGAGCTGAAGCTGAACAGGTTCACCTTCAGGCGCTTGCGCCACCTACGAAACCCCACGGAACCAACGATGGCGACGTCGCCTTCGATCAGCTTGAGATCCATGTCCCAGTCCGCGTCGCCACGAACCAGGAACTGATTGTCCTCGGTGAGTCCGAAGCCCAGGGCGGCGGTCAGTGGGAAGCTGGTCTTGACGAACTTCAGGTCCGCCTGGACGCCGGCCTTGACGAGTCGCAGGTTGATCCCTCCAAACAGCTCGCCCGTCAGCGCGAAGTGCGGCGATGCGACCCGCGACATGCTCCCGCAGGCGTTGACCACATCGGAAGTCTGGAGCATGTCGGCGCAGGTCTCGTTGTCACCGATCACCTCCAGGGTGTCTTCGAGGTCGACGCCGAGCTCCCCGCCGACGCTGATCTTGAAGCCGACGCTGACGGGCCCGAATCCGAACCCGAGGCCACCAATCTGGGTGGATTTCGCGAAGCTGATCTCGTCGGTCTTGACGATCTTCGGCTCCGCGGTCTTGGAGTCGCTGAAGAGGCTCTTTCCGAAGGCGTCGACGTTGACGTCGTAGCTGTTCTTCTCGGGGTCGACGTCGAGCTTGGCATTGGCTTCGGCGTGGGCAATCACCAGCTCGAAGTGCTTCCCCAGCTTTCCGGAGAGCACGACACTGCCTTCGTTGCTGCTCGAAGCGCCGCTACGATCCAGCCTGTTGTTCGTCGACATGGAACCCTCGATGCCGATGCGACTGCTGCCGAGCTTCTGGTGAAAGCTCTTGGCGAAGGTGATGGCGCTGGCGGCGGAGGCAGGCGCCTCCTCACGCGCGAGCTGGACGGGGATGTCCTTGCAGTCTTCGAGACCCGCGTCGCCCTGGTTGCCTTGCTGAGTGAAGTCACCGTCGAAGCAGCCGGTGACGACGAAATCGGTCTCATTCGCCCAGATCCCCCCGTCGGAAACCGCGGCGAGGGCTTCGCCTTCGATGAACAGCTCGTGAACGACGGTGGTGGCGGTGCCGGGCATGACCTTCTTCACCGCGACCTCGGTGACCCGCGTCCCCGCGCCGCCGCTCTCGGGATCGTTCACCGTCAGCGGCAGCGTCGTGCTTGCGTCGGCTGCGCTGCGCAGGCTGTAGCGCACGGTGGCCTTGCCAGGGAGCTGGTTGAGCGCGGCGAGCGCGGCGTCATCCAGCCCGAACTTCAGATCTTGCTCGATCGTGGGTTCGGCTTCGAGCAGATCCGCGGGGATCGATTCTCCTTCCGAGAGCGGGGAGATGTACGGGTCGCGGCCGTTGACCACGAAGCTCGACTCGACGACCAGACTGGGTTCCAGGTCGGGCGGGCCATTCGGACCGACGTTCTCCGTTTGCTGGAACGGCACCAGCGCGACAGACGACTTGCTGGAGAGCAGGTAGCGAACGTCGATCAGTGACCCGTTCGCGTCGCTTGGGGTCGGCTGGAGATCCAGCTCGTAGACGCAGCCCAGGCCCAAGTCGGTGGAGTCTTCCTCGAGGCTCGAGCGGCATGCCTGATTCGCCGGTTCCTTGGCATTGGCCGCGGAGAACGTCACCGAGGGCGTGCTCACCGCGTCGGGGATCTCGCCTTCGGTCTCCGCTCCGGCGTCGAACACCACGCCGAGGTTGACCGGCGCCCCGGCGAGCTCCTCGCAGTCGCTGCTCGGCCAGATGAAGCCGTCGACGAGCTGCTCTCGACCGTCGCCCGTCAGCTCGATGCTCGCAGCGCTCGAGCCGCAGCTCCTGGGATTGGTCGGGTCGGTAGGATTCGCCTCCACGAAGTTGAAGCTCACGGCGACGATCTGCGTGGCGGGTGACTCTGGATCTGCGCTGTCTGCCGTGACTCCGAAGCTGATGGGGATGCGGTTGTTCAGGAACACCGGCTGGGAGAGATCGTACTTCACCCCCAGGTGGGTGAGTCGCACGTTGCGCAGGTCGGAGGTCGTTCGACCACATTCATCGCCGCTACAGGTCGGCTCCTCGGATGCGTCACTGGAGCAACCAACGAGGGCCGCGAGCAACGGAACCGCGAACCAGGTCGCAAGGGGACGAGACAAGGAAGGTTGACTCACGCGAACTCCTTTTGTGGGGGGAGGGTTGGCTCTTTCGAGCTGTCCCATCTTCGAGCCCATCCCGGACAGTCGCGAGTAAATCGGGGTAAAACGCGACAGCCCGTGCATCCCGACGGTATGTGTTGGTCTCGGAGACCGTGGAGTCGGCGCTCCCCCAGTCCAAAGCTTGCCGAACCAGCGTTGCCATGGGGATATGAGCGCGCCTGAAGGCGTCGGGTAGATTTCGAGCTCCGTTTCGTACAATGGCCCCATGACTTTCCATTGCACGCAGGGGTCGCTCTCCGTTCCGGTTCTCATCGCGACCCTGGTGACTCTCTCTGCGTGTGGCCCGCGCTTCGACGCGAGCGCCAGCACCGAGGGGTCGAAGGTGAGCGTCTACGTGCGAAAGCTGAAGGCTGGGGATGAAGTCAGGATTCAGGGCTTCGACGGCGCCACCGCCACGGCCAAGCTCAGCCACGCCATCATCGATATCCCCGCGGAGAAGGTGGGGGCGGGCGAGCACGAGCTCACGGTGGAGGTGACACGGGGCAACAAGAAGAAGGCCAAGAAGATCAGCGTGAGCGTGCCCGAGTCCGCCCTCGCTCCGTTCCTGCGCGTCACGAGCTGCACGCGCCAGATGAAAGGCAAGTACTCCAACGGGAGCGTGAAGGTGCAGAGCAAGGCGTGGCCGGCGTCGAGCGTCGCGCAGAGCTGTATGCTGACCCCCAGCGGCACGATCGAGCTCCAGCTGTCGGCGAACGCCGATGCCGTGGTGAAGGCCGGAGACACCCCGGTGGAGCTCGACCACGCCGTCGGCACTGCGAAGCTCCCGATCACGCCCGTACTCCACAGGCTCAGCTTGCGCGGAGTGGGCGACTCCAAGGCATCGGGGGAGTTCCCCCTCGAGGTGCAGCTGACGAGTTCCCGCGGGGGCAACACCGTGAGCTACCCCTTGGAAGCGAAGGTGGAGATGCGGGCCATCCGCAGCGCGCTGTTCGACTCGCTGCTCGCCATGGACGGCGGAAAGCCCGCGACCTGGCCGCGCTCCGCCCACGACGGCAAGGCTCGCGGCGCCGCCCTCGTCGTGAAGGCCCATCCGGTGAAGGTCGATGGCAAGGAGCAGACCGTGCGCAACTCGGCCTACTCGGGCGTCTTGGTTGCAGGGGACGAGCACAAGACCGACGAGATCGATCTGTATGCCGTCGCCACGCCGAGCGACGTGACGAATCGCGGCGCCTGCAGAGGATACGTCACGATCTCCGGTGCGGGCGGCGTACGCAACACCGGGTTCGTGATGGGCTTCGACGTCAAGGTGTTCGACCACAGCGGCAAGCAGGTCGCCGAGAAGAGCTTCCCCAGGCCGAAGAAGACGCGTTGCCCGACCACGCTCAGCGGTACCCAGGGCAAGACGACGATCCTGGTCTGGGCGCCGAACAAGAGCGACGTCCAGAAGTGGCTCGATGGCTTGGTGAACTAGTGTCCTGTCTCCGCAGTTCGCTGAAAAACTCGCCCGCCCCTCGCGGCTGTGGGCGAGCGAGTTCTTCGCCATCGCGCCGCTTTTGAGACGAGGCAACGCTGTGTTGACTTGTTCAGCGAATCATGGATTCGCCTCACTAGCTGCCAGCGCTACCGCAGCAGATCGATGCGATCTGCCCAGGCTTCGAAGGATAGCGGCTTCGAGGGATCCTCCACAGGCATCGAACCGCGGAGCACGACGCCTGTTTCCGGGGGGAGACTCTTGTCCACGCCGTAGACGCGCTCGGTGTCGATCAGCGGCGGCGCTGCGACGGGGCTCTCAGGATGGACCGCGCCGCTCAGGGCGCGAAGCTTCACGCCCACGTTCTCCCTTGGTTCCTTCGAAGCGTTGTAGATGCAAGCCTGGACCTCCCGTGGGTTCCCGCTGCCGACGACCTGAAGCTGACACACCCGGAGCGGCTGCGTCGCCTTCAGCAAGCGGTCGAGATAGGGTGCCTCGTCCTCACGTAGCGCCTCGCGGAGATCGCTCGCCGCCTTGTGGGCCCGGGGATCCCCGAGGTAGGCGAGGAGCATCGCGCCGTGCAGCCGTACGGGGCGGTTGTTGGCCTTGAGTAGCTCCGCGATCGCGTTGGTCGATGCCGCGCCCTCACCGTTCGGGGCGATCGTGCCTTCGATCGGGTTCAGGACCTCGAACACGCTGCCCTCGGCCTCGACGCCCCATTTGATCGCTTCGCCCGCTCCGAGCGGTCCCTGGTAGTAGACCGCACGGTGATCCCCGAGGGAACGCTTGCCGTCACTGCCGACCTTGTAGAACTGCAGGTTCAGGCTCAGCTCCTTCAGCTCCTCGTCGGAGTTGTTCACCGCGGCGACGTCGAGCTGAGTCAGATCGCGGTTGCCGCGGGTCACCGTGCGGCGGTTGAACGCGATCACGCTGAGCTTCGAGATGGGCTCCGCCCAGAGCAGCGAGTCGCTGCGTGCGCAGCTACAGCTCGATCCGCTGCGCAGGCTGCCCACTGCCGCCGCCTTGGCCTCTGCTTCCGTTGGCTGCTCTGGCTCCGGCGCGGGTGCGGCGGATGCAGCGGGTTGCACGGGCACGGCGTCGTCGACCAGCTGCGACTCCGCCAGGGTCTGCCTGGGCGGAGCTGCCTGGGCGGCGACTGGCGGCAACGCCGTGCTCGGGTTGCGCTCGCTCTTGAGCACGTAGCTGCCGGTGAGGACGGCACCGAGCGCGCACGCGGAGAGCGTGATCACGATGCCCGCGGTGGTCCGAGGGATCAGCACACCGAACTTGGGGATCAGCTCGGGCTTTGGCTTCGGCGCGGGCGCCGTGTCGCTCTTGTGCAGCTTCGGCACGTAGCGCGAGAGCTCGCTGGCGAACGCCTCCCGCAAGAACTCGGAGCTGGGACTGCGATCGAAGAGGCGGCTCGTGATGAAGCCCAGGAGAAGCACCACTCCCCCCCCCAGGCAAGCGGCGAGTACCGTAGCGCCTGCGCCGACTCGCGGCGCGAGCTTGGGTAGAGTGAGCGCACCGAGGATGGCGGTGGCTGCTGCGCCGAGCAGGCTGGTGAGCCAGATCATGCGGTCGCGCTTGACCTTCTCCCGTGGGTGCAGTGAATTCCCTGCAGAAAAATCCGTCAGCACCAGGCGGTTCAGCGGGGTGAGCTCCGGATCGATCTCGAGGTAGACCTGGTCGCCGTCCACCCGGGCGTCGAGCAGCGCCATGTAGGGCACGGTGATCAAGGTGCCATGAGTCAACGCGCCTGGCGCGTAGCCTTCTCCCCAGCTCGCAGTGCCCAGGTAGGTGAGCATCAACCCCTGGGGCGCGCACAAGAGCTCCACGGCGCCGATCGCGTTGCTGCGATCCGTGGCTCGGGCAATTGCGCGCAGCTTCATGGGCCGGCGAGCCTACTCCGGGAGTCGCGCTCGGGCGAATCGGCGCGTGGTGAGCCGACGTTCTGGGCGCGCGCAGGGCTGAGGCGCGGCGCCTCGAGAGCCAACCGTGTTTCGTTCTTTTCGCGATTTCCCACTGATCCCACCACGCCTAACTGGCTGAAATTCCGCACTTTCCGCAACGTGTCATCAGCCGGAAACTTCATGAAACGCACGCGAAACCCGCGCCCTCTACACCTGCAAGCAACCACCCAGCGCCGAGGGCTACCACCAGCTGAGGCGCCGGACGCACTCCGCCTCGAACCACCGAGGCCCCGAGGGCGAACTCACGCTCGTTCACGTCAGCCACGGCGTGGACCTAGCCCGAGCCTTCCCCCAGGTCACGCAGCCGTGATCGGAGGCTCAAGGAGTTTCTATGTCCAAAAAGCTGATCGGGCTCCTCGCGCTTGGAGCCGCTCTGCTCGCGCCGAGCATCGCTCTGGCGGAAGAGGCCGCGACCGTTTCGAAAGGTGAGTTCGTCGCCAACAACACCTGGATGATGGTGTGCACGGGGCTGGTGTTCATCATGCACCTCGGGTTCGCGACGCTGGAGACCGGCCTCACGAGGGCAAAGAACACGGTCAACATCCTGTTCAAGAACACCTTCATCGTGTGCATCGGCCTCCTCACCTACTTCGTGATCGGGTTCGGGCTGATGTACCCCGGGACCTTCAACGGCTACTTCGGCTTCGCGGGCGTGGGGCTGACGGTCCCGGCGAACGGCATGGGCACCGAGTACGCGGCCGGCGGCTACACCTATTTCACGGACTTCCTGTTCCAAGGCATGTTCGCGGCGACCTGCGCCACCATCGTGTCGGGCGCCGTTGCCGAGCGGATCAAGCTCAACAGCTTCATGATCTTCGCCACGCTGTTCGTGGCCCTGGCCTACCCCATCGCCGGTGCCTGGCACTGGGGTGGTGGCTTCCTGAAGCAGGCGGGCTTCTATGACTTCGCAGGCTCGACGCTGGTGCACTCAGTCGGCGGCTGGGCGGCCCTGGTGGGCATCCTGTTCCTCGGACCGCGCCGCGGAAAGTATGGCAAGGACGGCAGCGTCACTCCCATCCCCGGCAGCAACATGCCGCTGGCCACGATTGGCGTGTTCCTGCTCTGGCTCGGCTGGTTCGGCTTCAACGGCGGTTCCGTGCTCAGCGCGGATCCGGCGGCGACGTCTCTGGTCCTCGTCCCGACCTGCCTCGCGGCGGCGGCGGGCGGGGTGGGCGCGATGTTCACCTACAACTTCGTATCTCGGAAGCCGGACCTCTCGATGGCGCTGAACGGCATCCTCGCAGGCCTGGTGGGTGTCACCGCTGGCGCCGACGTGGTGACTCCCGTCGAGTCGATCATCATCGGAGCGATCTCTGGCGGCCTGGTCGTCGGTGCTGTCATCTTCTTCGACAAGATCAAGATCGATGACCCGGTGGGTGCGACCAGCGTGCACTTGGTCTGTGGTGTCTGGGGTACGCTTGCCGCGGGGATCTTCGGTGAGGGTAAGAGCGTCGTCGCCCAGCTGTATGGCATCGCGGTCTATGCGGGCTTCACCCTGCTGGTCAGCGCGCTGCTCTTCGGCTTGTTGAAGGTCACCCTGGGACTGCGTGTCAGCGAGGAAGAGGAGATGGAAGGCCTCGACGCGGGCGAGCACGAGATGCACGCCTACGACATGGGTACGGGTATCAGCGCCCGTCATCACGCCCCTGTCCACGGTGAGGCCGACGCTGTGCCGGCGGAGTGACTGGCGGCTCAGCCCAAGATGCCGAGACGGCGCCCTTCACACGGCGCCGTTTCGCATTTCACCCGCTGAGTGCGTGCTCGTGCTGCAGTAGCCAGCGCTTCGTGTCGAGGCCCGCGGCGAAGCCGGTCAGCGCCCCCGAAGCGCCGATCACCCGGTGGCAGGCCAGGATGATCGGGATCGGGTTCCTGCCGTTCGCTGCCCCCACGGCGCGTGACGCCGTGGGCTTCCCCAGCGCCCTGGCGAGCTCACCGTAGCTTCTCGTCTCGCCGAACGGGATCCGTCCGAGCTCGTGCCAGACTCGTAGCTGGAAGGCGGTTCCGCAAGGATTTAGCTTCAGGTCGAAGCTCTGGCGTCTACCCGCGAAGTACTCCTCGAGTTGCCTTCGCGCGAGCCGCGCGGCGCGGCTGGGAGAAGCGCTGTCTGCTCGCTGCGGTTCACTGGACCACAGGATGCGGGTCAGCGCGCCCGCCTCCAAGACAGCCTGCAGTCGCCCCAAGGGCGTCTCGAGTGAGACGCGTTCGTCCGTCTTCATTGCCATTTCCTGTTCAAGGGGTTGGGGGTGAGGAGCTCTGCCAGAGCAAGAGCGTGGCGTAGGCCCGCCAGGGGCTCCACGCCTCGGCGCGCGTCTCGAGCGCCGCGCTGGTCACCGGCGACTGCTTCGTGCCCAGCGCCTGGCGCAGCACGAGATCGCCGAGGGGTAGCGCGTCGGGGTCGTGCAACGCACGCATCGCGATGTAGCCCGCCGTCCAGGGGCCAACGCCGGGGAGCGCGCGCAGCACGCGCCCCACGCGCTCGGGGTCCGAGCCAGGACTCAGCACCAGCTCGCCCGCGACCACTGCCTGCGCGAGCTGCCGGATCGACTCGGCGCGGCGCATCGGTACGCCGATCGCGGCGACGTCGTTCGCCGTCGCGCGACTCATGATTATTGCCGTGGGGAATAAACGAGAGAGGGCCGCGGAGGCGCCGCGCCTTTCCTCATCGGTCGCAGTTTCTCCAAAGCGCTCCACCAAGCGCCCCGCGAGCGTCGTCGCTGCCTTGACCGACACCTGCTGCCCGAGCAGCGCGCGCACCGCGATCTCGAAGCCGCAGAACGCACCAGGGACACGCAAGCCGGGAGTGCGGCGTGCGGCGCGCCTCAGCAACGGGTCTCTGGCCAGGTTCCCCAGCATCGCGTCGGGGCGCGCGTCGAGGTCGAAGAGCTGACGCGTGGCGCTCAGCACCTGCATCAAGCTCGACACCAGGTTCTGAGCAACCTCCAAGCGCAGCGCCGGGCGCTGTGCGTCGGCGCGCACGCGTAGCCACCCGGTGTGGCCGTCGACGCGTGCCAGGCGGGTGTACGAGTTGTCGTCCACCTCCTCCACGCCGGGGATGGCGCGCTGGCGCAGGAACCCGAGCAGCTCCGGGAACGCCAGCGGCGGGCGGTAGTCGAGGCGGAGCTCGACTCGCGGGTTCGCAGGTCTGCCCGGCTGGAGTCCTCTACGGAGCTCGGAGGGGGAGCGACCCATGCGGGTCTTGAACAGCGCGTTGAAGCGCCGCACGCTGCCGAAACCGCTGGCGTGACAGATCTGGCTGAGGGGCAGCTGGGTATCGTGGAGCAGCTGCTTGGCGAGCCCAAGCCGTACGGATTGCGCAAGCTCGACCGGGGAGATCCCGTAGCGCTCCTGCACGGCGCGCCGCAGGTGCCGTTCGCTCACCCCGAGCTCCCTGGCGAGCGCTCCGGCGGTGCCCGTGCTGAGCGCTCCCGCACGGATACGCAGATAGGCCCGATCTGCGAGCACACGCTTGCGGTCGGTCGGGGCCATCCCCGGAGCCAGCTCCGGCCGGCAACGAAAGCAGGCGCGATAGCCCGCGCGCTCCGCGGCTGCGGCGCTGTCGAAGAACGCACAGTTCTTGCGCGCTGGTAGTCGCGCCGGGCAAATCGGGCGGCAGTAGATCCCCGTGCTGCTGACAGCGACGTAGAACACCCCATCGAAGCGGTGATCGTGCGAGCTCAAGGCTCGATAGCGCTGGTCGTCGTTCACGTCCCCAGTGGTACACCCGGCGCCGGGTCGAGACTGGCCATTTTCGGACGCGACAGTGATCTGTCTCCGGAGTCGCCAGCAGGCTGCTCTCGCGGCGTCGCGCTCAGGCCCGAGCGCCCGCCTGGGCGACCTCCGCGTTGGCTTCACGCGCCTTGCCGACGAGCTCGTAGTCGTCTGCGAACTCCGGCTTCAACTTGCCGTCGTCGTCGACCATCCAGTGTTGGACGATGCGCGAAGGCACCCGCACCTTGCCCGGTGGTTGGTACGTGTTGAACACGAAGTCCCAGATCGGTGTGGTGACGCCATGATTGATCTTCGCGTTGAAGTGGTGAGACAGGTGATGCCGCCGCGTCCAGCGGCTGTACGGTCCACGCGGCGCGTGGGTGTGGATGCGGCGATGCACGAGCTCGTAGCCCGCGTAGCAGCTCGCAAAACCGAGCGCGAAGGAGACCCCGCGTCGCGGCCCGACGAGCAAGCTCGCACCCGCGCCGAGCGCCGGCACCAGCATCGCCGCGGCCTTGAGCTTGCGCGAGGTGGGGGCGAAGTACGTCGTGTCCGCGTGGTGCGTCCGATGTTCGGGGCCGAAGTCCCCGCTGAGTAGCGAGCCCCTCCCCGAAGAGGTCTTCTTGGGTTGCTTCGAGTGACCTAGCCAGCGGTGCAAGGCGTACTCGGCGAAGGTCCAGCCGGCGGCGCCGGCAGCGAATGCGGTGGGCGAAAAGAACAACATGGTGATTTCCCTCCTGGCCTAGCTGGCCAGCTTGACTTGATCGAGGACCTGGTCGGCGCGATCGAGCGCTGCTCGAGACGCGCCCCAACCGATGAGCAGGGGGCGCGCGAGCTGGGCACCCAGGCGCCGGTAGTCGAAGAGCTTCGCCTCGTAGCGCTGCAGCTTCTGCAGCTGAACCACGCCTTGCTGCGCAGACCAGAACACCAAGGTGCGGTCGAGGGCGTCGCCATCGGACAGCGCCCCGAGCTTCGTCGCCCGCTCGAAGAGCGCGCGGACGTCGCCCAGGAAGGCGAGCAGCGGCACGGCAGACTTCGGTACGTCTTCCGGGCGGATCAACGAGCGCGGATCACCGAGCATCAACCACACGAAGCGGAAGCGATTCGGCAGCTGCTCCGGCAGCTCGAGGTAGAAGCGTGACGCAGCACACAGCTCGGTGAGCACGCGCTGCTCGGGGCTCAGCTCCACGGCCTCGAGCGCAGAGCCCAAGCTCGCGGCGTGAGCAGCGAAGCGCTCGTGCAGGTCCGCGATGGCCCGCCGGTGCAGAGCGGCGACCAGAGCGTCCTTGTTCGGGAAGTAGCGATAGAGCGTGCCGGTGACGACATCCAGCTCGCGCGCGACCGCGTGCAGGCTGAAGGCCTCGATGCCTTGCTCCGCGATCAGCCGCTCGGCGATCTCGAGGATCTGCATTTGCCTGGCTTCTCGCTTGCGCGCGGAGCGTCCGGACGTTTCGAGTTCGTGAACCACCTTCAGAAAATGAATGCTATTCACGAAACGCGCAAGTCGAAAACGCACGGGTTCACGAAGAAACTCCAGCTAGGGCGAAAAATGACTAGATTTCCGGGGGTTAGGTGTGGCCCCTGGGCGATGCTAGCGTCTCGTGGCGATGTCCGATCGGCAGCTCAGTGTGGTCAACCACGACCGCGACGCGGCGGGGCTCAGCTACGTCTACCCGGTGGTCTCACGGCGCGCCGGCGGAGTATCCGTAGGGATCAACCTGAACCCGAACAACGCCTGCAACTGGCGCTGCGTCTACTGTCAGGTGCCCGACTTGTCGCGTGGAAATGGGCCGGACATCGACCTGGCGCTGCTGGAGCGTGAGCTGCGTGGCCTGCTCGATGACATCCAGCACGGCGACTTCATGCAGCGCCGCGTCCCCGAAGGCTCGCGTGTGCTCAAGGACATCGCGCTGAGCGGCAACGGAGAGCCCACCACGAGCCCGCAGTTCGAAGAAGTCATCGAGTTGCTCGAACGCGTCCTTCGTGAGCGGGAGCTACTGGGCGAGCTCCCGTTGACGCTCATCACCAACGGCTCGATGGCGAACAAGCCACACGTGCTGAGGGCGCTGGAGCGCTTCGCGACGCTGGGCGGCGTGGTCTGGTTCAAGCTCGATCGAGTCACGCGCGAGGGCATGCAGGCGGTCAACTCCGTGGCGGGGGAGGGGGCGCGCCAGGTGGAGCGGCTGACGGCTGTAAGTCGGATCTGCCCGACGTGGATCCAGACCTGCGTGTTCGGGCAAGAGTCGCCATCCGGCGGCGCGCCCGAGCTCGCCGCCACGAACGAGCTCGGACCGAGCGACGCTGAACTCAGGGAGCTGTTGCGCGTCTTCGGCGAGCTCGCGCAGCGAAGGCTGCGCCTCCCCCTCCAGCTGAACGGCGTGCTCTTGTACGGCCTCGCGAGGCCCTCGAAGCAGGCCGAAGCGCCGCGGCTCGTGGCGCTCTCCGCGGAGCGCATGCAAGAGATTGCCGCGCGGATCGAGGCGGTTGGCCTACCAGTGCGACTGAGCGTCTAGTAGCTCTGCGGCGCTCCTCACCCCCAAACCCTTGATCCGGATCACGCCGCCCACCCCCACAGGGGGCGGGCGAGTTTCTTGCAGCGTACTACGGAGACAGGACACTAGAAGAGCTTGCCTTGCTTGGCGCCGGCGGTGGTCTCGCCGAAGGGGACACCCAGGTGTTCGTAGGCCTTCTTGGTCGCGATGCGGCCGCGGGGAGTGCGTCCGAGGAAGCCTTGCTGGAGCAGGTAGGGCTCGTAGACGTCTTCGATCGTATCTCGTGGCTCGGCCATGGCGGCGGCGATGGTTTCCACGCCGACCGGGCCGCCATCGTAGTGGTCGATGATGATCGTGAGCAGTCGACGATCCATCTCGTCGAGGCCTCCGCGGTCGATCTCGAGGCGCTCGCAGGTCTGCTTGACGATGGCCTGGTCGATGCTGCCGTTGCCTTCGACCTCGGCGAAGTCGCGCACGCGCCGCAGCAGGCGGTTGGCCACGCGGGGTGTGCCCCGGGAGCGTCGGGCCAGCTCCAGGGCTCCAGCCTGGTCGCAGGGCACGCCCAGCAGGCGCGCCGAGCGCAGCACGATCCGCTGCAGGTCGGCGACGGGATAGAAGTCGAGGCGCAGCGTCACGCCGAAGCGCTCTTGCAGCGGCTTGGTGAGAAGGCCCGTGCGGGTGGTCGCGCCGATCAAGGTGAACGGCTTGACGTCGACCGCGATGCTCTCGGCGTAGGGTCCGTCACCGGTCATAATATCTATGCGGAAATCCTCGATGGCCGGGTAGAGCGCTTCTTCCACCGGCGCGCTGAGGCGGTGGATCTCGTCGATGAACAGCACGTCGCCGCGTCCCAGGCGGGTCACGAGACCCGTGAGGACGCCCTTGTGTTCCACCGCCGGGCCGCTGGTGGTGAACAGCTGGACATCCATCTCGTTGGCCAGGATGTTTGCCAGGGTGGTCTTGCCGAGCCCAGGGGGGCCGCAGAGCAAGATGTGATCCAGCGGTTCACCGCGCTGCCTCGCTGCCTTGACGTAGACCCTCAGGTTCTCCTTGTGGCGGCTCTGGCCAACGAAGTCGTCCAGGCTCTGGGGGCGGAACAGCCGATCGAAGCGCTCGTCCTCGGGCAGGCTCTCGCTCTCGATCAGGCGCTGTTCATCGTCGCTGGGATCGGACTTCTTGCGCTTTGCGGCCATCAGGGCCCTGATGTAGCGCTCACGCGCCGCAAACGAAATAGCCCAGCGGCAACAGCTGACTTTGCACGCAATTCAGCTGCACCAGCCCGTTCTGGGTGTCGATCTCGGGGCATTCGCCGTTTCCGTGCGCTGGATCGCAGATTGGGATCTCCGGGCCGTAGCTGTCACAGCTGTCTGCGCACCGCACTTCCACGTAGTAGGCGGTCTGGTTCACGTCACGGCGAAACCCGCAACACACCTGGCCGGGGCAGTCCGCGTTGCTCTGACATTCGATGCGCGTCTGCTGGTCCGTGTCGGTGGTCAAGCAGCCGTCGTTCTCCGGCGGGCCGGAGACGCAGGCGGCTCTGGCAGAGGAACCGTCGCGCGCCCGCTCGAAGCAACAGGCGCTGGTCGGGTTGCCATCCAAGCTGCAGGACCGAGAGAGACAGTCGACGCTCACCGGGCCTCCCCCGCTGCCGCCGTGCCCCGCGGAACCACCGGTCCCGGAGCTGCCTCCGCTGGTGGCACCGGCCGTGCCACCCTGTGCTTCGCCGCCGCTGCCGCCCTGGGCTCCCGCGCCGCCGCTGCCGCCCTGGGCTCCTG
>JAGQIY010000860.1 GCA_020430865.1 Myxococcales bacterium | reverse complement strand
TGCGCTTCAAGCAGTATCGCTGGGAACGCATTCAGGCCTGGCAAGACATGATGCAGCACCGCCACGATATGGCGTATCAGCCGTTCCAGTCGGTGATGAGCTTCGGTTCGGGAGACCTGACCGGACTTGGCCTCGGCAAGGGCTACCAGGTGCTCTACCTGCCCGAGGCCCACAACGACTTCATCAGCGCCATCGTGGGCGAGGAGCTGGGCTACATCGGCATCGCGCTCTTGCTGCTGACCTACGTGCTGCTGGTCTCTCGTGGTATCCGTGCGGCACTGAACGCCGAGGACGAGTACGGCTCTTACATCGCCTTCGGGATCTCCCTGTTCGTGGGGATTCAGGCTCTGTGGAACGTCGCCGTGGCGATGGCGATCCTGCCGACCAAGGGGCTGACGTTGCCGCTGGTGAGCTACGGCGGCTCCTCGCTGCTCGTGACCTGTGCCGCGATGGGGGTGCTCTTGAACGTCTCCCGGCAGCGGGTGGAAGCGCGCAACACGCGCATCGCAGATGCGGGCCCGGCGCCGGAGGTGAGCGCGATGCTGGTGACGGAGGCGGGCTTCGGGCCCGAGGCCGCGCACCTGAAGGCGGATCCCGGGGAGGCTGGACCCCTGGGGAAACCAGCGGAGGCTGTATGAGCGACACGATCCTGCTCGCCGGTGGCGGCACTGGCGGTCACGTATTTCCGATGATCGCGGTGGCGGACGCGCTCGCCCTGGAGCGGCCCGGCCTGCGGCTGGTGTTCCTGGGGACGGCGCGCGGGATGGAGAGCAAGCTCGTGCCGCAGGCCGGATACGAGCTCGAGCTGCGGGAGGTGCTGCCGATCCGCGGGGGGGGCGTGTCGGGCGCTTCCAGGGGCGTGCTGCGCGCGGCGACCTCGATCCCCGAGGCTCGCCGCTACTTGAAAGAGCTCCAGCCCGCGGCGGTGTTCTCCATCGGCGGCTATGCCGCGGGTCCGGTGTGTGTCGCGGCGAAGACGCTGGGGATCCCGCTGGCGCTGATGGAGCCGAACAGCGTGATCGGGATGGCGAACTGGCTCATCGCGCGCATGGTGCGGCGCGCCTACACCGCCTTTCCCGAGGTCGAGAAGCACTTCCGTAAGGAGACGATTCTGAGGGCGGGCGTACCCCTGCGGAGCGGCTTCGAACCGGTGCCGTACTTGCCTCATGGAGCGTTGAAGCTCCTGGTGCTCGGTGGTAGCCAGGGCGCGAAGGCCCTGAACGACGCCTTGCCCGAGGTGATCCAGCGCCTCCGCGAGCGCGATCTCGAGCTCGAGGTGCAGCACCAGGCCGGAGCTCACAAGGCCGACGACGTTCGAGCCCACTACGCCGCCTTGGGTCAGACGAGTGGCGTGTCCGTGTTCGAGTTCATCGATGACATGCCCGAGCGGCTCGCCTGGGCGGATCTGGTGATCGGGCGCTCCGGCGCCAGCGCCGTGAGCGAGGTCTGCGCCGTGGGGCGCGCGGCGGTCTTCGTGCCGTACCCATTCGCGGCGGGAGACCATCAGCGCTTCAACGCCGAGAGCCTCGAGCGTGTGGGGGCCGCGCGGGTCATCCTGCAGGCGGACGCGAGCGTCGCGCGGCTGGTCGAGGTGATCGCGCCCTTGCTCGAGGCGCCGGAGCTGCTGGCCGAGATGGCAGCCGCGTCGGGAGAGCGGGGACGCCCACTGGCGGCGCGAGTGATCGCCCGCGACCTGTTGCGGCTGGCGGGTCTGGAGCCCGCGAGCGATCGCCGCAAGGCGGACCGACGCTCGGAGCAGCATTCCGAAGGTGAGCCGCCCTTCGAGCTGAGCTACGCCTTGCAGGAGCGCGCCTGATGTTTCGCGGCAGAGTGCGCCACGTCCACTTCATCGGCGTGGGCGGTATCGGCATGAGCGGTCTGGCGGAGATCCTGCGGACGCTGGAGTTCGACGTCTCCGGGTCCGACTTGCGCGAGGGGGAGACCACGCGTCGCCTGGCGCGACTCGGAGTGCGCATCGACGTCGGGCACGTCGCCCAGAACGTGCGCGACGCTGACGTGGTGGTCTACTCCAGCGCGATCCCCGCGGAAAATCCCGAGATGATGGAAGCGCGCGCGCTGAACATCCCGGTGATCACCCGCGCGGAGATGCTGGCGGAGCTGATGCGCGTGAAGTACGGGGTCGCCATCGCGGGCTCCCACGGCAAGACGACGACCACGAGCCTGGTCGCGACGCTGCTGCGCGCCGCGGGCTATGACCCGACGGTGGTGGTGGGGGGCCGCATGCAGGCCCTCGGCACGAACGCCCGCCTCGGCGCCGGAGATCTGCTGGTCGCCGAGGCGGACGAGAGTGACGGTTCCTTCCTGCGACTAACCCCCACCATCGCGGTGGTGACCAACATCGATCCGGAGCACCTCGACTTCTATCACAGCCATGAGCGCATCAAGGACGCGTTCGTGGAGTTCATCGAGAAGGTGCCGTTCTATGGCCTCGCGGTGCTCTGCCTCGACCACCCGGACGTCCAGGACCTGCTCCCGCGCATCCGGCGTCGCCACGTGACCTACGGCATGTCGCCCCAGGCGGATTATTCCGCACGGCATTTGACGCACCGCGGGACGGTCAGCACCTTCATGGCCTATCGCCGCAGCGAGCCCCTGGGCGAGTTCGCGCTGCGCATGCCTGGACAGCACAACGTGCTCAACGCCCTGGCCGCGATCGCCGTGGGGGACGAGCTCGAGGTGCCACTCGACGAGATGAAGGAGGCGCTCGCCACCTTCGGAGGAGTCGCCCGTCGCTTCAGCCTGGTGGGGGAGGTCGATGGAACTTCCCTGGTCGACGACTACGGCCACCACCCGGCGGAGATCAAGGCGACTCTCACGGCCGCGCGCAACGCGTTCGATGGCAAGGTCGTCGTCGCGTTCCAGCCTCACCGCTACACTCGAACCCAGGATCTATTCGATGACTTCGCCCGCGCGTTCAACGACGCCGATCACGTCCTGGTGACGGACATCTACCCCGCGGGTGAGAAGCCCATCGAGGGCGTGGACTCGGCCGCTCTGGTGCGGGCCATCGCGGAGCATGGCCATCACTCCGTGAGCTACGTGTCCGATCGCTCGGAGCTCGCGCACCGTCTGGCTACGCTGGCTGCGCCGGGAGACGGTGTGATCGCGCTCGGAGCCGGGGACATCAACCGGGTGCTCGCGCAGGTGCGCGCGGAGCTGGAGCTGATGCGTGGCACCAAGGAGGGGTCGTGAGCATGAAGCACCGCGCTGTCGACGCACCGGATGAGACCGGCTACGTCCCCAGTGAGAGCCCGCCGCCCGTCGGCGTGCGAGCGAAGAAGCGTCCAAGGAGCGTCCGTGGCGCGAGCCAGCAGCGCGCAGAGCGGACGAGCCAGCGCAGCCGTGAGGAAACACCTGGCGTGCTGATGCGGATGTGGATGGGGACCAAGCTCCTGAGCGGCATCCTCGTCGTCCTGGGCGCCGCGGTGGCTCTCGCTTGGGGCTTGCAGCGCTATGCCCTGACCACTCCGCGCTTCGCGATTCAGAAGCTGGACGTCACGGGAACGCTGCGGCGCTCCCCAGATCAGCTGACGAAGCAAGC
>JAGQIY010000859.1 GCA_020430865.1 Myxococcales bacterium | reverse complement strand
CTGATCGAGCGAGGCTACGAAGCGCATCTGTGGCGTCTGCTCGAGAACCTCAGCGATCCACGGCTGGCGAGCGCTCGGCTCGAGGTCGCCGTGGAGCTGGCGGATCCAAGATCCATTCGCAGCTTGAGCTTGCCCGCGGATCCAGCGCTCCTGGATCGCCTGCGCTGGGCCAAGCTCCTGCGCATCGCCGGGCGCTTCCCCGAAGCCCAGCAAGCAGCAGACGAGCTGGCGCGCGACGCCGAAGCCTGCGAAGCGCGGGCCATCGCGTTCTCGGCGAACATCCTGCGCGCGAACACCGCACTCGACTCCCACCAGCCCCAGGCGGCGCGCACGCTGCTCGAGGGCCTACGTCCCAGCTCGACCAGCGAGAGCGTCGAGCGCGACATCCTGCTCGCCGTTGCCCTGGGACAATGCACCGAGCACGCGGAGTCCGTCGCCCTCGCCAAGCGCATCGAGCCGCGGTTGTCGGACCTCGACGATCGGAACGGCGACCTGCGCCGGGGGCTTGGCTGGGTCTTGTACACTGCGGGGGCGATCCGCCGCGCCCGCGACGTCGTGCGACCGCTGCTCGCCGAGAAACGCGCGGCGCGGCTGCACGGCCTTGGCCCGGCTCGCCTGCTGTTCCTCGCGCTCGGCGCTTCTTTCGACTGCGGGGAGCTGGCCGAGACGGACATCTTCCTCGGCCGCCTGCGCAAGATGTCCGGCTCTGCGTTCCAGCGAGCCTTCACCCAGTTCTTCGACGTGCAGCTGATGCTCGCCAGAGGACGTTTCCGCGAGGCGCTCGAGGCGTGCCCGAGCGTCGAAGCCGCCGCCCGCGAGTACCAGCGCCTCGACTTGCTGGCCGCGGTGCAGGGCGCGCGCTGCAAGATCGCCTTCGCCATGGGCGAGCCACCCAGCGCAGACCTCGCGCCGAGCGGCCCCAGCACGTCCGAGCACGACGACCTGCATCGTCTGCACCATTTCGCGCATCGCGGCGCGTGGGGGCTCGACGACGCCCCTCCTGAGCTGGCCGAAGCTCAGCACCCCGAGGTCGCCGCCACCGCAGCCTACGTGTTCGCCTTTCGCGCGTTGACCCATGACGACGTCGAGGGCGCCGTCGCCGCAGCGGAGCGCGGGCGCAAGCTGGCGCGCGGCAGTGACTATCGGCTGATCGAACTCGCCGCGCTCACCACACAGCTCGAGTGCGAACTCGTGTCGAGCGCCGATCACGCCCCTCTCTCTCGTAGCCTTGGCGAGTTCGAGAGCCTCGCGCACGCGCTGGGACTGGACTGGGCGCTGCAGCTTGCCGCGCTGGTGCGCCTCGGGGGCGGGCTGGGCAACGTCGATCCGCTCGGGCTCGAGCGCCTGGCAGAGTCCGAGTCGCCGCCAGTCCGGCGGCGAGCGAGGGCCCTGCTCGGCGAGGACATACCCCTCAGCCGCTACGAGGAGCTGCTCCTGGAGGCTCAGCGCCGGCGCTCCGGGGTGCGCATCGAGGTCGCCCCGTGTAGCCGCGGTCGAGAAGCCGGCGGCGACCTGATCCCCGCGGGAATGGACCCGCGAGGCAGCGAGCTCTGGATCGCTGGCAGGAGCACCAACCTCAAGAGCCGCCCGCTGCTCTGGCGTCTGCTCGAGCTACTGGCCGACAGCCCCGGACCAGTCAGCAAGGAGGACTTGATCGTGCGCGCCTGGGAGCTCGATGCCTATCACCCGCTGCGCCACGACGCTCGGCTGCACACCGCCGTCTCGGCGATCCGCAAGACCGTCGGCGCTGACCAGGCGGTGATCCAGAGCACGAGCGAGGGCTACCGCATGGCGGACAACCTGCTGCTGCGACGCCTGGTTTCTGCGGACTGACTCAGCGGCCGAAGCGCCGCTCGAACGCGCTCAGCGTCTGACGGTCCGGACTGCGATCGAGGACGGCGAACAGCACGCGATCGAAGCAACCGCGGAAGCGCGGGGAGCTCAGGTGCTTGCCGAAAGCGTCCGCCACCTGGTCCGGGCGGTTGCGAAAGACGCCGCAGCCCCAGGCGCCGAGCACGAGCACGCGATGCTGCTGCGCCGCCGCGACCATCAGCACCTTTGCCGCACGGCGACGCAGCGTCTCCTCGACCTCGTCGGAGCAATCGGGATCGCGCTTCAGCGCCTCGCCTGCGTTCGGCGCAGGCGCCGTGATGACGCTGGCCAGGAACGGCTCATCCAGCAGATCGGTGCTGCGTGAGCGAAAGAAGGGCACCCTTGGCGAGTAGATCAGGTGATCCGTGTAGAGCATCGAGTCCATCGCACGGTTCACGCGGTAGTACTCCTCCACGGCGGGCGACGTCAGGCAGGGATGCAGGGCGGAACAGCGGGTGACGTCTTCTTCCTGAGCCTTCGCGCCGTTGATGAAGCCACCACCGGGATTCCTCGCAGAAGCAAAGTTCAGCAGCGCGACGTCCGTCTCGCCTTCCTTCACCAGGCGCTGAGCGCCGAGCTGCGTCGTTTCATCGCTGACCTCGACGCGCGGAGCTTCCCCCTCCCCCCCAGGCAAGGCCAGGAGGTCATCGAGTTCTTTGGGTTCGTAGAGACGCGTGCCCCTGATCGCCGCCTCGATCTGCGGACCAAGCTCGATCCGTTCCCCCGAGGGACCGACGTAGGACCCCGCGTCGCAGATCGCGAGGGTATCGCGAGCGACTTGTTTGAGTGACATGACCCGCTTGGTGTAGCACAGACACTAAGTAGTGCACGGAAAAGCACGCGTCGCGCCGCCAAGAGATCGGTGTCGCCCGTGCGCGCCGCGGCCCCTGAAACCTGGTGTTCCAGCAGTTCCGAAGTGGAACGGATCGACTCGGCCCCAGGTGCTCCTGCCGCCAGGAGCAGCACTCCGCTAGCTGGCGCGAAACGTGCTGAGGTTCGAAGAAAGGAGTGTCAATGTCTGCCCAACCTACCGAAATCCTGCGGCGCGAGCACGCCACCATCCTCGACGCGCTCGATCGACTCGAAGCACTGGCCGGACACCTCGACGCAGGAGTCGAGATCCCGAGCGAGGAGGCGTCGGAGCTGGTTCGATTCCTCGTCGACTACGTCGATCGGTTCCATCACGAGAAGGAAGAGCAGTTCCTGTTTCCTGCGCTGCTTCGCGCCGGCATGCCAGCGACTTCGGGTCCGGTGCCCGTCATGCTGCACGAACACGACCTCGGACGCAGGTTCGTTCGGACCATGGCCGCAATCGCCCAGCAGGGACTGATCGACCGCGAGTCGTTCGTTGCGGCAGCCTCGGGCTTCGTCGAGCTGATGCGGATTCACATCCGCAAGGAAAACAACGCGCTGTTCGTGATGGCCGAACAGGTGCTGTCGGACGCAGCCAAGCAAGCCCTGCTGGACGAGTTCAAGGCTCGGGGTGACTACCTCGAGAGGGGCTAGCCAGGCCTCCATCACGCGTTCGAAGCATCCTCGCCGCCGAGCCACCAATGCCTGAGCTATCGCACGTTGCCGCCGAGCTCGAGCGCCTCGAGGCCGACACGCGCCGGCGCCGTCACCTCGAAGACCACGCGCTGAAGGCGCGGTCCTTCCACTAGCGCCCCGCGCCCCACGGGAACGTCAGCAGCAAGGCGCTGTCGACCACCGCTACGGCGTCGTGCTCGAGGCCAGCGACCAACATCGCACACTCCCCGCGCTCGAGGGTTGCGCTTCCAGAAGCCCAGTGAAGCCGCACGACACCGGACACGACCTGGACGACCGCAGACGCATCGATGCGGTGCTGGGCGATGGGAGCTCCTTCCTTCAGCGCCACCAGCACCACGCGCAGATCGGGCGCGCGCATCAGCGTGCGCGCAGCACGCCCTTCCTTCTTGAAGGCCACTTCGCTGCGCAACTCGGCGATGTGGAGTTCCAGAGAGTGGACCGTCATCGCTGCTTCCGTGGACATATCTAGCCCCAAGTCTCCCGTTCCTTGTTTTTTCCGCCGGGCAATAAATGACCATCACGCTCGAACACAGGTGTGAAACGAGTGACCGGGGGAGAAGCGCACGACTCCTTCCCCCCGAGATCGAGGCCGCGCCACGTGTGGCCTTGAAGTCGAACCAGGATAGGGCTAGACGAGATGAAAATCCATGGGATCCCATGCTTCAAGCAATGCAAACCCGGAGACCGCCAGAATCCTGGCCTCGCTACGTCGCCTGGTGCGCTTCCTCCGCCTGGAGAACGGCTCGAGAAACGCCAAGCTGAGCACCGCGCAGCTGTTCGTGCTGGTGCAGCTCAACCAGGGGGGGAGCGCGTCCATTCGTGAGCTCGCGGAGCGAACGATGACTGACCCAAGCTCGGTATCCGTCGTCGTGAGCAAACTCGCAACCCGTGGGCTCGTCGCCCGCACGCCAGACCCCGGAGACAAGCGCCGCGTGACTCTTCGATTGACGGCGACCGGCAAGCGGGCAGTGGCGCGGGCGAAGGATCTGCCGCAAGTGCGGATGGCGGAGGGCCTGGCGCAGTTGCCCCTGGGCAAGCGCCGACAGATCGCCCAGTCACTGGAGCTGCTGGTGGAAGCGGTGGGCGCTGACGACCTCGTGCCGCGCATGTTCTTGGAGGGCAACGGCGATGAGTGAATCGAACCTCGAGCGAGGGATCCCGTTGGCGCCAACACTCGAGCGTCGGCTGACGTCTCTTCGTCTCCCGGAACGCCTGCCGACACTGAACCGCCGCGTGGCAGTGATCACGGGTCTTGCCATGCTGGTCGCGATCGCGGCCGCGTTGGGAGCACAAGCCCTCACGAGATTGATCGCGCTCATCACGAGTGTCGCCTTTCACCAGCGCCTCGACTTGCAAGGCGCAGATCCATCGATGAACCGTCTGGGTCTCTGGGTGATCGCGATCCCGGTGGTCGGCGGCCTGATGGTGGGAGCAATGGCCCGCTTCGGTTCACGGGCGATCCGGGGACACGGGATCCCGGAGGCCATGGAGCAGATCCTGCTCAACGACGCGAAGATCCCCAAACGCATGACGCTCCTGAAGCCGATCTCGGCGGCGATCGCCATCGGCACCGGAGGCCCTTTCGGAGCTGAGGGCCCCATCATCGCCACGGGCGGAGCCCTCGGATCCACGCTAGGCCAGCTCGTTCCCGTGACATCCCATGAACGCAAGACGCTCCTCGCCGCGGGAGCCGCCGCGGGCATGGCGGCCACCTTCGGCAGCCCGGTGTCTGCGGTTCTGCTCGCGATCGAACTGCTACTCTTCGAGTATCGCTCGCGATCACTCGTGCCCGTCGCTCTGGCGGCGTGTGTAGCCACCGCGGTGAGGTTCGCGTTCGTCGGCTCGAGTCCTATATTCCCCATGGCAAACGTTCAGGAGCCGGGGGCAGTGGCGCTCACGACCTATGTGGGGCTTGGAGCGTTCATCGGGGTCTGCTCAGTCGCGATCACGCGTTTACTCTACGCGGTCGAAGATGGCTTCGAACGCCTCCCGATCGCGTGGCCTTGGTGGCCTGCGATCGGCGGACTGGCAGTTGGAGTCATTGGCTACGTCGCTCCCCGTACCCTGGGAGTCGGCTACGTCAACATCGAGGAGACGCTACGGGGTGATCTGCTTGGCGGTGTTCTGCTGACTCTTTGCGTAGCCAAGTTGGCTTCCTGGCTGATCGCATTGGGTAGCGGAACCTCGGGCGGCACGTTGGCCCCGCTCTTCACGATCGGCGGTGCCCTCGGCGCACTCGGCGCTCGAGTCGTCGCCGAGGCGTTGCCGGGGCACCAGATCGATCCTCGCATCGGCGCCCTGATTGGAATGGCCGCCATGTTCGCCGGAGCCTCGCGGGCACTGCTCGCCTCCGTCGTGTTCGCGTTCGAGTGCACCAGGCAACCGATCGGACTGCTCCCGCTGCTTGGAGCGTGCACCGCGGCGTACTTCGTGTCCGGTTTGATGATGCCGAACACGATCATGACCGAGAAGCTCGCCCGGCGCGGCGTCCGCGTAGGCTCTCAGTACAGCGTCGACAATCTCGAGTTGATCCACGTCGGAGATATTGCCACGCGGCAACTGGTAACCATCGATGCAGACATCACGGTCGCTCATGCGCGAGCGATCGCCGCT
>JAGQIY010000088.1 GCA_020430865.1 Myxococcales bacterium | reverse complement strand
CAGGGCTGGCAGGCGCGGGCAGCGCGCGCAGGAGGACGTCGGACTGCTCTCGTCAGCAGGGGGGCGAGCAAGTGCGGCCTGGCCGCGCTGCTAGGGCTCGGCGCGCTCGGGCTGAGTACGAACGCGGCAGCGTTCGTCTCCACCGCCGTTGGCGGGCACCCCAAGGAGCTGGACGTGAACGCTCAGCTGACCCTGGAGCGGGGCAAGCTCGAGCCCAACGAGAACCAGGCGTCCTATCGCAAGGTCACCGGATGGCAGGAGTACAAGCTCGGCGTCGGCTACACCTGGGGCGATCTCGGGCCTCTCGAGTTCTTTTCCACGCGGTTAGAAGCCACCTTCTACACGACCCCGGAGGAGACCAACGACCCCAGCGAGTGGGCCGTAGGACCTGCGGGGAGCTCGACCCCGACGCAGTTCCAACCGGAGTGCACGGCCGGGGCCGAGTATCTTGGTGATGGCTTGTGTCGCTTCTACAAGGAGGACCAGGGCACCATCCTGAGCGCCACGGTCAGCGGCGCCGTGATTCACGACCCGAAGTACTCCCTGGGTCTGTTCCTGAAGTTCAGCGCGCCCCTCGGCATGAACCTGGAGAAGTTCGGCAACCCCCGCATGGACTACCTCGCCTTCGGCTGGCAAGGCGGCGTGCATCTTACGCCGTGGCTGGACTACGAGAGCTCGCTCTACTTCGGTCTCGGCACGCGCCCTTTCAGCAAGCAGAAGAACGGTAGCGTTGCCCTGGGGAACCTATTTCACTTCAAGGCCAAGAGCTGGATTCTACCCTGGAAGGCAGGCGTCAAGCTCGGTCCTTACGTCGAGGGTGACATCAACGAGCGCTTCGACGAACGCTACGATCGCGCTTACAGCCCGCAGGTCTTGCCACAACCAGGGGATACCGAAGCCCGTCAGCACGAAGACCGGATCCGCTCTGCGCGGTTCGCGCTGGCGATGCTCCCGTACTTCCTGGTGACCGAGCACCTCGCCGTGGAAGCTGGCTACATCCAGAAGTTCTTCGGCTACGACGCACCAGCGACTCAGGCGTACTTCGTCGGCTTGCGTGGTCTCGCAGATCTCGGGAACTGAGCGCCGTTTCCGGCGCGCGGCCGATCGCTCACGCGGCCCAAGCGCCCGCAAAACCTACAAAAAGACGCGGTCTACGCCAGCTGAAGCGTGGTGGTGGCGGGACGACCTGGATCCAGTGATAACCTCGGGTCTCCCCGATGATTGCATTCGTCCTGGCGGTCGCCTCGGCACTGACGTTCTCGTTCTTGTGCTCGATGTCCGAGGCCGTGCTGCTCAGCCTGACTCACGCTCAAGTCGCGAAGTTCGGTGACAGCCGTGCGGGCCGCACCCTGCGCAAATTCAAGCAAGAGATCGACGCGCCCATCGCCGCCATCTTGGTGCTCAACACCGTTGCGCACACCATCGGCGCGGCGGTCGCCGGCGCGAGTTATGGCGAGGTCTTCGACGAGTCCACGCTGTGGATCTTCTCGCTGGTGTTCACCATCGCCGTGCTGCTGTTGACGGAGATCGTACCGAAGACCCTCGGTGTCTCTCAGGCGCAGCGCTTCGCGCCCTTCGTGGCGCTGTTCGTGAACTTCCTGACCTACGTCTTCAAGCCGGTGCTCTTCGTCACGCACTTCCTCTCGAGCCTGCTGCGTCGGGGGAATCCGGAGAAGCCGGTGACGTCGGTGGAGGAGATCCGGCTCTTGGCCATGCTCGGCCGCACCGAGGGCGCGGTCGGGGCAATGGTGGCCGGTATGATCGAGGGCGCGACCTTGCTCAAGGAGCTGACGGCCTACGATGTGATGGTTCCGCGCGGAGGTGTGAAGTACCTGAGCGGCAACAAGGACATCGAGGAAAACCTCGAGATCATCCGGCGCTCGAATCACAGCCGCTTTCCCTTCACCAAGTCGGGCAACCTGGATGAGGTCGAAGGCGTCGTGCTGGTGAAGGAGCTGATGTTTCAGCTGCGCGAGACGCCCGAGGAGCCGCGCTGGGAGAAGCACCTGCAGCCGCTGGTGGTGGTGCCCGAGTCGATGCTGCTCGATCAAATGCTGCGCAAGTTCCAGGAGGAACGGCGCCACATGGCCATCGTCGTCGACGAGTACGGTGGCACGACGGGCATCGTGACGCTGGAAGACGTGCTCGAAGAGATCGTCGGCGAGATCGAAGACGAGACCGATCGCATCGATCGCTACGTTCAGCAGCGCCCGAACGGCAACCTCGTGTGTCGCGGCATGGCGGAGACGCGCAAGGTCTTCGACCGCCTCAACATCCAGGCGGAAGATCTGGAGACCGTGACCATCGGCGGCTTCGTCGCGGAGCAACTGGGGCGCGTGCCGAAAGCCGGCGATGCCGTCGAGTTCGGCGGCTTCACCTTCAAGGTGCTGGCTGCGTCACCCAAGCGCGCCGAGCGCGTGGAGATCCGCCAGGGGCCTCGCAGCATGACCCCGCCGAGCTGACTGGGTCGACGCTACAGCGACTCGAGGACCGCCTGGAGATCGTCGGAGAGTCCGTCGCGCGCTTCCGCGAGCTCTCGTAGCAGGTCGCCAACGAGCCCGACGCGAATCAGATCCTTGCCGTTGCTGTAGGGCATCCCGTCGTTGGCAAATCGGTAGATCCCGTAGCCCGCCGCTGAACTCTCGTCGACCATCAGCAGGCTCTCCGAACCGCCGCCGTCGGACCCGATGAACAGCGCAGCGTGGTCACCGAGCCCTGCCTCGGTCAACGACCCGCGAATGTCGTCGTATGAGTCGTCCGCGAACTCTGCCGTCGTTTCGAACTTGCCGAGGTCGT
>JAGQIY010000858.1 GCA_020430865.1 Myxococcales bacterium | reverse complement strand
GGCGACCAGAAGCGTGTCGGCACGCCCACGGAAGCCATCCAGAACGGCTCGAGCATGCTCGTGGTGGGACGACCGGTGCGCGACGCCGCCGATCCCGAGCGCGCCGCGCTGGGGCTGGCGACGGAGGTGGCGGCTGCCCTGAGCGCCGGAGCAAGGGCGCAATGAAGTCCGAACCCGCGCCAGGTGCGGAACAGCGACTGGTGGTCGGGCTACAGCCCGTGCGAGAAGCCGTGCGGGTACACGGATCGGCGCTCGACCGGGTGCTGGTGGACAACCGAAAGCTGCCTCGGCTGGAGGCGCTCGCGCGCTATGCGTCGGATCAGGGCGTGCTGCGGGTGGAGCGCGTGCGCCGGGGCGAGCTGGATCGCCTGGCGCGAGGCGCCAGCCACCAGGGCGTCGCGTGCCTCGCACCACACCTCGAGCTGATCCCGCTCGAGCGTGTTCTGGCGCCCGAGCGGCAGCTGATCCTCGCCCTCGACGGCATCCAGGATCCTCAGAACTTCGGCGCGATCATTCGCAGCGCCGTCGCCATCGCCGAGGCCCCCGTGCTGTGGCCCGAGAGCTCGTCTGCTCCCCTCACCCCCGCCACCTTCCGAGCGTCGGCTGGCGCGATCGAACACGCGCAGCTCGTCCGCGTCCCGTCCCTCGCCACGGCACTCCAGCAGGCGGTCGCAGCGGACTTCGAGGTGGTGGGGCTCGACGCCAACGCCCCAAAAACTTTGCGGGAACTGCCGCTCGGGAAGAAGATAGTGCTGGTCCTCGGGGCGGAGCACGAGGGCATCGGCAAGCAGGTCAAGCGCGCCTGTACCCAGACCGCCAAGCTGCTCAGCCCGCACCACATCGACTCCCTGAACGTCTCCGTTGCCGCGGGGATCGCCCTGTTCCAGGCGTCCATCGCGCGCGGCTGAGAGGCGTCCAGGGCCGGGGTGCGTCCGAGGGCCGACGCTGAACAACCGCACAGAGACGGCAGCAGGGCATTCCATTCAATGGAATCCGACGTCTCGAGCTCGTGGCGGGGAGATATCGATCTGCTTTCGCTGACTTACGCATCAGCCTTCGTGTCAGCTCTGATCTTCGATCGAATCCTTCAAGTAGCGCATGAACTGAACAGACGTGAGTCAGTCGGCGCGCAGCAGACGATCGAGCACCTGGATCACCCGGTCGACGTCTTCTGCTGTCGTGTCCTCACCCAGACTGAAGCGAACGCCTCGGGTAGCCGCGTCCCGATCGAGCATGGCCTCGAGCACGGGGCTCGGCTCCAGCGTGCCGGCGCTGCAGGCGCTGCCCGCAGAGACGCAGATCCCTTCGAGATCGAGCGCCGCGACCAGCTCATCGCCGCGCCACCCGGGAAAGCGCAGGTTGCTGACGTGGGGGGCTCTCGGCGCTGCCAGGCCGGTCACCGCCGCGCGCCCCTCGAGCGCCTTCTCCAGGCGGTCACGCTGGTCCCTCACCCCCTCGAGCCCGGACCGATGCTCCTCCACGCGCGCGAGCGCCGCGCCAAAGCCTGCGATCGCGACGGCGTCCTGGGTGCCCGGACGAAACCCGCGCTCCTGAGCGCCACCGCGCAGCACCGGCCGCGGTACCGGAACCACGCCCTCCGAGTCGGAGCGGAGACACAGAGCGCCAACGCCCTTGGGTCCCCTGAGCTTGTGGGCCGCCACGCTGATTGAATCCGCATGGATCAAGGGGGCGAGGTCGAGCTTGCCCAGCGCCTGCACGGCGTCGCAGTGGACCCTCAGCCCGAGGCGGTGAGCGGCCTCCGCCAGAGCCTGGAGCGGCTGCACCACCCCCGTCTCGTGGTTCACGTACATCGCCGCGAGCCAGGAACCCCGCGGCAGCTCGCGACACAGCGAGTCGACGGCGCTCACCTCGATCTGCCCCGCGGGAGAGACCGGGAGCCAGACCACCGGCCGCCCGGCATCCGCGAGCTGCTCCGCCACGCGCACCACCGACGGGTGCTCGAGACGGCTCAGGGCGAGGCCTGGAGCGTGGGCCAGCGCGAGGTTGTTGGCCTCGGTTCCACCCCCGGTGAGCACCACGTCCCGGGGCTCCAGGCTCAGCAGCACTGCCAGGCGCTCGCGCGTATCCTCGATCAGGCGTCGCGCGGCCCGCCCCGCCGCGTGCACGCTGCTTGGATTCGCCCAGGCGAGCGGGCGCGCTGCATCCATCGCCCTCAGCACGCTGGGCGCAGGAGGCGTGGTCGCGTTCCAGTCGAGGTAGATCTGCCGCACGCGGGGCCTAGCTAGCACATCGACTCAGGTGCCACTCTGAGCGACCGCGGGCGCGGGGGGCACCTCGTCCGCCAGCAGCGGCGCGCGCTCGGGGACGCGCAGGTAGAACGCGGAGCCCGTGAACTCGGCTCCTCCGAGGGTCACCCGAGCTGGAGACTCCACTCGCACGTCTCCGCCGTGGCCTCGCGCGATGCCGCGCACGATCGCCAGGCCGACGCCCGTGCCACCGAACGAGCGCGTGGGGGAGCCATCCACCTGATAGAAAG
>JAGQIY010000857.1 GCA_020430865.1 Myxococcales bacterium | reverse complement strand
CGGGAGGTTCAGGCGACGAGCACCTACGTCAACAGTCTGGTGAAGAGCCTCGAGTCGAGCGCTCAGATGGAGATGATCCAGCTGCAGTCCATGTCATCCGCTCGAGGCACGGCGATCCAGATGTCGACGAACCTGATCGCATCGTTCAGCGAAGGGACGAAGGCGATCGTCGGCAACCTGCGGACGTGACGGAGTCGCTCATGGCCCCCCAAGGTGCAGTGGATTGGCGTCGCCTGGCCACCGAGCGTAGCTACGCTCAGGGCTATGCGGCGCTGGCCGCGGGCGACAGCTCGCTCGCGAGCCGGTTCTTCTTCGCTCAGATCGCGTTCAAGCACACGGATGAGCGCGCCTGGATCGGTCTGGGCGCGGCCCTGGAGCAAGCGGAGCAGCCCCTCAAGGCTGCCGCCTGTTACCGCATGGGGCTGCGCTTCATCCCAAGCTCTGCCTGGCTGGGCTTCGCGCTGGGCCGAATTCTGAAGGCGCTCGATCGCCCCAAGGAGGCGGACGAGGTCCTGTGTCGAGCCGAAGACTGGGCCCAAGACGAGGTGCTCAAATGTATCCGAGAGGAGATGAGTAGCGATGCCTGACGTAGCCCCCGTATCCAATGTCGCAGCCGCACAGTCCAGCGCCCCAACCGGTGGTATCGAGGTCGTGATGCTGCCGGATTCCCTGAGCGCCGGCGACCCCAACGACGCTCTTGCCATGCTCATGGTCGCGATGCAGCGGCTGGCCGATCGAGGAGTCGCCGAGGCGGAGCATGGGATGAAGGTCAACGGCGAGAAGGCAGAGGAGAAGCTCGAGAAGTTCTTGAAGCAGCTCAAGGAGGCGCTCGAAGCCGCGCGGAAAGCCGCAGAGGAGAAGGACGACGGCGGGCTGTTTGGAGGGATCGTGGACTTCGTCGCCGACGTCGTCGGGGATGTTCTCGGTGCCCAGGTCGACTTCGCGAAGGATTTCCTCGAGGCCCCGTTCGAGCTGACGTACGCGGCGGTGACGAACCCCGGCGACCTGGCGGCCCTCAAGCAGGCCATCACGCAGCAGCTCAGCGAGCTCGCGACGAACGGCGAGTGGGCGGACAGCGTGGACGGGTTCACCGAGGGCGCCATCAAGTTCTCCGTCGATGCGACCACCTTCGCCGTCAAGCTGACCGCAGCCTTCGCCGAGGCCCTGGCCTCTGGAGACTCGGGCTGGGAGGCGCTGAAGGAAGAAGGCAAGCAGCTCTGGAGCAGCTTCCGGGAGAACATCCTCGAGAACCCCGAGTTCTGGGACGTGGCTTCAGTGGTTGGCAAGGGGCTCGCGGTCGCGGCCGTGATCGGAAGCGGTGGTGCGCTCGCGCCAGTGGCGATTGGCTTGCTGGTCCTCGCGGAAGCGGACAAGCGCTACCAGTTCGTGGACGACATCGTAGGTCAGGACGCGGCGCCCTGGGTTCGCATCGGGATCCAAGCGGGGGCCGTGGCGACGTGCGCCATCGCTGCCGGCGGTGGGGACGAGGGCTTGCTCCGCATGATCCGCGGCGGAATCACCGTGCTCGAAGGCGTGCGGGGGATCGACGGAGGTATCCGCATGCTGTCGAGCGCCGAGGAAAGCCGGGCGGAAAAAATGCGCGAGGCGGCGATTCAGGAGATCTTGAACCAGTTGCAGCACCTCGAACGACTCAAGGATGACCTGGTCGAGGCGTACCGAGAGCGGAGCGAGGCGAAGTCCTCCTTGCTCTCGCTGTCCCGAGAAGTATTCGCGACTCGGGACTCGAACAACGCAGCGATGGTGCTTCGCGGCTGATTCCCGGGTGTTTTTGGCGCGGCGGACGTCGTCGCGCCGTTGATTGGAGGAAACATGAGTATCGATGGAGTTCGTTCCGGCGGCCTTTCAGTGGTCACGCCTCAGGCAGATCTGGAAGGTTCGGTCCTGGACACCCTCAACAGCGTTGGCGAGGTCGCTGCCAGCCTTGGCGGGGACACCAACGCTCAGGTCGCCGCAATGCTCTTGAAGCACGCGCACCAGCGAAAGTCGGAGATGCGCCAGATGCGGTCCCACGAAGAGGAGCACCTGCAGGAGTGCGGGGAGCGGCGCGTCGCAGCCATGCGCAAGCAGGCGGAGCTCGAGTACCACGCAGCAGTCAAGCAGGCCCTTGGCGGGATCGCAGCAGGCGTGGGGAACGTCGTGGGAGGCTCGATGGTGATGAGAGGCAGCGACCCGGCCGAAGCTGGAGTCCCCTCGGGGAGCGGCGACGTCACCAAGGGCGCGCTCGACCTGTGGGCGGCTGGTGACCGCGAGCGAGCAGATCAGAAACAGGCCGACGCCGCCGAGTACGAGAGCCGGGCGGGCGCCTCGGAGCGACGGCTCGAGGATCTGCGCAACGAGGAGAGCGACGCCAGCGAGCTGATTCGAACGGCGCTCGACTTCGTCAAGAACGCCAGTGAGAGCACGGCGAACGCGAACCGGAACGCGCTATTTCAGCGGGTCTAGTCCCGAATCAAGCGCTTGCATGACACGAAATTGGGCTCGCCGGCGCTCGGTCCAAGCCGGCGTGCGGTGGGCGCAGCTTGCCGCCGCAGCCGGACGGGCTGCCGATGGCTTGGTTGTGGAGGTTCATG
>JAGQIY010000856.1 GCA_020430865.1 Myxococcales bacterium | reverse complement strand
GCGTCCGCACCAGCTCGGTGAAGCGCTTCCCCTATCGACTCGTGTTCGTCGAAGATCCGGATGAGATCCGGGTCCTCCCGGTGGTCCACCATGGGCGGCGCCCCGGCTACTGGCGCTCGCGCCTCGACCCGGCTCTCGAGTGAACCCGCGCACCCAGGTGCGGGCCGGTGGGGCGTCAACCCGCTGTAGAACCGGCACACGTACGGCCGCCGGCCGTACAACGAAGGGTGAGAGCGAGTGACCGACTCCCAACTCCGCGAGCTCGAACGTCGCTTCCGCGCCTCGGGCAGCGCGGAGGACGAGGCCGCGTGGCTTCGGGCGCGGGTTCAGGCAGGTGAACTGGAGCGGAGCAGTCTGGAGTTGGCCGCATATCTAGGAAGCGAGGCAGCTCGCGAGTTCCTGGGGCCCAGCGCGCCGAGGCACACCCTGGCACCGAAGACCGGAGTCCTCGGCTTCGTCCGCAAGGGGCTTGCCTTCTGGGGCCCCCTGCCCTGCCTCCGCGCGGCGATCGCTGCGACACGGATGGTGATCAGCGACAGCGACGACCTCCCAGAAGAGGTAGGCCGGATCCGTGTTCACCTCGCCGAGGAGTACGCGGTAGATCCTCGCGACGACATCCTGCAGCGGCTTCGAGCTCAGCCCCGAACTCCGCTCCCGCAGAACGAACGCTGGCAGACGCAGTGGTGGATCTGCACTCGGTGTGCGTGGGCGCTCAGCGCCCAGGAAGATCCTGGCAACCTGTTCACATGGAAGGCGAAGGACGCAGTCGAGGAGGTGACGAAGGCAGTTGGCAGTGAATCCCCTGTCCGGGCCGCGATCACGGCGGAACTGATTCCTTGGGCGCTCGGCTACCGAGACCCAGTCCGCGAGCGCGTCGAAGCCCGCCAGCGGGGGGCTGCTGCGGAGTGACCGCCAGCACCCACTACCCGGGTTCTCGATGGAACCTGCAGCCCGGCTGCGGGCCGTCGGGGTTCACGCCCCGGTAGATCCGGCACACGTCGGGGTGCTGGTCCTTCGAGCTGGAGAAGGTCACGCTGCCCACCGCCGGCTCCGGAGCGCCCCCAGGGTGACGCAGACGAGCGCGCTCAGGGTCAGAGCCACGGAGAGCGGGACGGGGAGGAGCGTGAGGTCCTTGACCGGCTCCGTGAGTGGGTCGTCGCCCTGGAGCTTCAAGAGCTGGTAGGCAGTACCCCCGACGGCCAGCGCTGCAACAGCCACGGCCAGTGCCTCCAGCCGGGGGCGCGTTCGCTCGCCCAGGCACGCCCACATGAGCAAGCAGAGGGGCCCGGCGGTCAGCCCCACCCCTCCTCCGAGGTAGAGGCAGGCGACACCGACGAACTCGGCCAGGGAGCCATTGTTCCATTGATCGAAGCTCCAGGTCGACCCGGCGAGGGCCAGGAGCGCGCCGACGGGGACGAGCACCAGTCCGGGCCAGGGAGTCGCGAAGGCGTCGCGGCTCACCTTCGAGCCCGTTGAAGCAGGCTCCGCGTTCAACACAGATCTCCCAGTAGACGCTCTACGAACTTCATGCGTTGAGCCCCCACTCTGGCTGTGGGCCGTCAGGGTTCACGCCGAGGGATCCAGGCAGAGGTCTCTGGGGTCTCGCAGCCAG
>JAGQIY010000855.1 GCA_020430865.1 Myxococcales bacterium | reverse complement strand
TGCGTCCGCCAGCTGTCGCTGGGCGGCCAGGAGCTCCGCTCGCAGGTGCGGAACGCGTTCGTTGTATTCGTCCTTGGTGAGGGCGTGCCCGAGCTCGGCCGATTCGAACATGTCACGACGCTATCACGAGTCCTTTGCTTCCGCGCGAGCCTCCAGCGCGCCGAGCAAGCTCTGCGGTAGACCGTGCAGGTCACGCAGCTTTTGCTCGTTTCCGAGGCGCTGACTCCGGCCTGCTTGCTCACCCCCACCCGATCGGCCAGCGTGGTGAGGCGCGTGCTGATTGACTTGGCTGCGGAGGCTCCCCATGTGGAGCACGCCGCCAGCGGTGTCGGCGGAAAGGAACCCACATGCAGCAACCCAAGGTACTCGAGGAACTCGCCCCCGGCGTCTGGCACAGCGAACACGACCTGTTCATCCTGGGCATGGTCCACTTCCGCACGAGAATGGTCGTGCTCGACACCGGAGACGGCCTGATGCTGCATGGAGGGGTGCCCCTGGACGACTCCCAGGCCGAGCACATCGGTCGGCTGGGTGAGGTGAAGCACGTGCTGGCTCCGAATAGCTTTCATCACCTGTATGCGCGACCCGCCCTGGAGCGGTTCCCTGGGGCAAAGCTATGGCGCGGCGCAGCGCTCGCCAGGAAGCGCCCCGACCTGACCGGTGAGGTGATCGAGGCGGGCCAGGCGCCGCGCTTCGGTGAGGTTCAGAGCCTGCTGCTGGGCGGGATGCCCAAGCTGGACGAGGTGATCGTGCTACACCCCGCCACGAGGACGCTGGTGGTGACGGATCTCGTGTTCAACATCCTCGAGTACAAGGGCTGGCTGAGCGGGCTGGTGTTTCGGCTCACCGGCACTCACAAGAAGCTGGGGCAGTCGCGTCTGCTGCGCTCGGCGATCAAGCAAAAGGCCGCCTACCAGGCCAGCCTCGAGCAAATCCTGGCCTGGGACTTCGATCGCGTGATCATGGCGCACGGCGAAGTCCTGGAGACGGACGGCAAGGATCGGCTGGCGCGAGCGCTCGGCGCCTGAGTCTGTGTATATTGGTGAGCGATGACCCGCCCTCCGGTGCCCCTGGCCCAGCTCCGTGATCTCGAGCTGCTGGTCGCAGCGCATCACCCCTTGATCGGTTTCGAGACCAGCGAGGAGGACCGGGTGGAGGTGCTGCTGGAGTCTCTCGCGGGGAGCTTGAGGCTGCCCTACTTCGTGTGGACTGCGAGCGCGGGGCTGCGCCGGACGGACATGCAGGGACCGGTGCACGGCACGAAGTCGCCGCTGCTCGCGGTCGAACACATCCGCGCCTCCGGCCTCGAAGCCATCTACTACCTGCGAGACTTTGCGCGATTCACCGAGGACGCAAAGGTGCAGAGCGCGCTGCTCGATGCCTGCCAGCAGCTCTCCCGACACCGCGGCGCGATCGCGCTGGCCGACGATCCCCTGGAGCTGCCCCGGGCCACCAGGGCGCTGCTCACCCAGGTGCACCTCGATCCGATCACCGAGGACGAGTACTACGAGTACACGCGCTCGCTGCTCGCGAGCTTGCGCGCTCGCATGACCGTGGAGATGGAGCTGACGGGTGAAGACGTCGCGGTGTTGCTCCAGCAGCTGAAGGGGCTGACCTTCTTCGAGGTGAAGCGTGTGCTCTCCCAGGCCATCATCGAACACGGTCGTCTCGATCGCAGCGTGCTCGACCGCGTGCGCGCTGCGAAGCGCTCCGCCGTGGAGGCCACTGGGATGCTCGACTTCATCCCCACGGAATCATCCATGGTCGACGTCGCCGGCCTGGACGCGCTGAAGTCGTGGCTGCGCCAGCGGAAGGTCGCCTTCTCCGAGCCTGAGCGCGCTCGCTCCTTCGGGCTCGAGCCCCCGCGAGGCCTACTGCTCCTCGGCGTGCAGGGTTGCGGCAAGAGCCTGTGCGCCAAGGCGGTGAGTCACGAGTGGCAGCTGCCGCTGATCCGCTTCGATCCGAGCCGGATCTTCGCGAAGTACGTGGGCGAGAGCGAGAAGAACCTGTCCCGTGCCATCCGCGTCGCCGAGTCGCTCGCTCCCATCGTGCTCTGGATCGACGAGCTGGAGAAGGCGTTTCCCCAGGGAGGCTCGGAGGACGGCGGTGTGTCCACCCGGGTGCTCGGCAGCTTCCTGACCTGGCTGCAGGAGAAGCGCGCGCCGGTGTTCGTGATCTCCACCTCCAACGACGTCTCGGCGCTGCCCGCGGAGCTCCTGCGCAAGGGGCGCTTCGACGAGATCTTCTTCGTCGACTTGCCGAACCCGGAGGAGCGCGAGGCGATCCTGAAGATCCATCTGCAGCGGCGAGGCAGGGACGCCAGTGGCTTCGATCTGCCGCTCCTGGCGCGGGCCACGGATGGCTTCAGCGGCGCGGAGCTCGAGCAGGTGATCGTTGCTGCGCTCTACGAAGCGTTCGGCGCGCAGGAGGATCTGGCTACTGGGCATCTCCTGGCGGAGATCTCACGCACCCGGCCGCTGAGCGTCACGGCGGCCGAGCAGGTGAGTCAGCTCAGGACCTGGGCGCGCGGGCGGGCGGTCTCGGCGACCTGAGGCGTTCAGTTCCTGGCCTGCGAGGGCGCGCCGTTCGCCACTTCGGACGCGACGATCAAGTAGCGCTCGACGCTCGTGAGCTGCTCTGGTGTCATGCGCACGAACGGCTTCATGCGCTTCATCACGTCGGGCCACTCCGCTGCCTTGTGTTCCGCGGGGATAGGCAACGAGTGACACCCGGAGCAACGCTCGACGAACAGCTCGCGCCCCTCCGTCAGCCTTGCCTGGGTCGTCCCCGGCCAGCGGCTCTGCGCCCGCGCGACGTGCTGCGTGGTCGGTTCCGGCACCTGACCAACGCAGGCGGCGAGGCTGGCCAGAAGCAGACTGAAGTAGAGTAGACGGCGCATGGCGATCACAGATGGAAGGAGAAGAGCAGCCGGACCTCGAAGTCCTCGTCGGTGGTGGTGTTGCGCTTGCCGGCCTTCAGATCCGTCAGCTGCGGCAGGAAGCTGAGCGTCGCCCAGTAGGTCTCGTCGGACACCGCGATGGTCGGTCCCAGCGAGAGGACCGACTTCTCGACGTCGCCGCTGACGATGTTGGTCTGGCTGTGGACTTCGAGTCCCGCCGCGAAGTGCGGGCTGACCACGTAGCTCACCCCCGCCACCGGATCGAGCACGATGACGCGCTCCGTTTCCTCCGGCCCGATCTCCCACTCGTGTTCGCCGACCAGGTTCGCAGCGATCAGCACGTCGCCGAGCCGCTTGTCGAGCAGGAGCTTCGCTTCGATCTCGTACAGGCTGGGACCAGCGGTGAACTCAAGATACCCCGCGGAACCGATTGCATCCGCGACGGGGTCGCTGAGCTTCAGCTTCCACTCACTGCTGACCCCGTCATAGGCGAAGCGGCTCTCTCGTACATCCTCGGCGTTCTGCTCGGTGATGCCGTGGAAGTTCAGGTAGAAGGCGGTCATCAGTTGACCAGTGAGGCCAACCTCGAACTCCAGGCGATGATCGAAGCGGGAGTAGTAGCTGTCGCGTCCGCTGCGCCAGGTGGTCCAGACCTCGAGCTCTCGCTGACCCGGGGGCAACACCGCGGTCTCGTAGGTGTAACCGAAATGCCGATCGTTGGCCGAGGCGCTGGCAGCGATGCACAGGGTGCCGGCGGCGATCGCGAAGCCCGCACCCAGACGGCCCAAAGAACTCATGCCTGCTCACTTAGTGAAAACGATTATCACTTTCAAGGGACACCTCGCGCTCTCACCATTCATCGACCTGGATTTTTGGGGGGTGAGGGGACTGAACGGCTGTGCTCTCCCCCATAAATACTGAAATTTTCTCCGGATCCTGAGCCGGGGTAGGGGCGTACGAGGGCGCTCCTGCGCCAAACCGCCGCAGGCGGGGACGGGACGAGAAGTGAAAGCGACAGTCAGCTCGCCCCGACGTGACCGCGATGGAGACGTCGTCTGCGCCCACCCCGGCCTTGTGTCGAGCGGGGGCTCCCGTAAGGTTCCCGCTCCCCTTCGGGGCTCGCGGCACTGCGGCGAGACGACCGGCTCCCGCGTCCGAGGTGGCGCGGGTGAAGCTAATTCCACACGGTAAAGGAGAGACCCGATGTCTCAGGTTCGCGCTTCTCACATTCTGCTGATGTACAAGGGCTCCATGCGCTCGACGGCGACCCGCTCCAAGGACGAGGCCCTGCAGCAGATCACCGATCTGAAGTCGCAGATCGACTCCGGGGCTGATTTCGCCGACCTCGCGCGCAAGCACTCCGACTGCCCGTCGAGCCGCAGCGGCGGCGATCTGGGCAGCTTCGGCAAGGGCCAGATGGTCAAGCCGTTCGAGGACGCGACCTACTCGATGGAAGTCGGCCATACGAGCGGCATCGTCGAGACCGACTTCGGCTACCACCTGATTCAGCGCACCGGCTGACTCAGTCGTTAAGGACGGCGGCTCCCACGGCCCTCCTGGTTCGGGCTTGAATGGGGGTCGCTAGTTCAGGTGCCTGGCGGCACCGTGCGAGTCGCGGCCTTCGTCTGGAACGCTGGATACGGGACGGCCTGCGCCTTCTGCCGAAGAGCTTCGTGAGGGCCCGCAGCGAGATCGGCCTCATAAAGACTACGCTCACCCACCTCTGCGCCCGAACCCTGCGGGCCGTTCCGCCGCCTCCACAACTCCCTCGTATTTCCAGGTGTAAAGTGCCTAGAGTCGCCGAGAGACTGAGCCGTCCGGTGACTCGAGTTCTTTACGGCTCGGCTCGGGCTTCGCCCATTGCCTCGGGGAGACACGAGGCTTCTCTAGGCTGGCGGCCGGGTGGGGTCTTGCCGGTTCGGGCACGAGGCTCGGCTCGGGGCTTCGCCCCATTGCCTCAGGGGAGTCTGCCGCGCTCGGCTCGGGGCTTCGCCCCATTGCCTCAGGGGAGTCTGCCGCGCTCGGCACTTGGGTTTGTCGCGCTCGGCTCGGGGTTTCTCCATCGTCTCAGGGAGTCATCGGCGAGGCCTCGGCTCGGGGAGCCGCTGAGCCCCATGCGGGCCTTCGCCTCAGGCGGTGGTGCGGGGTGGAGCGGCACAGGAGTTGCTTCGTTGCGTCACATGGCTCGTCACCCCTCCTCCAGGGCGTCGCTGGTGCGTGCGCCGTTCGTGATCACTGCCAGCTTGGCACTCATCGTCCCGGCTTGCGGCGGATCGGCAAGCGGAGGGGAAGGCGGAGGCGGCGCATCTGGCGGCGCCGGGGGGACCAGCGGTTCCGGTGGCAGCGGCGGCTCGAATCAAGGCTGCCCGACTTCAGTGCCTCGAGATGGCACAAGCTGTGCCGTCTCTGCCAAGGACTGCTATTTCGACCGCTGCGGCTCTGAAGGCCTGAGTGACCTCGTGGCAAGCTGCGTTGCGGGCACCTGGGAGGTTCGCGAAGGCGGGACCTGCAACCCACCGCCTCCGATGGAGTGTCCCACGAGCGAGCCGTCATCAGGCAGCTTCTGCGAGGTGCCCGCCGACCAGTACTGCAGCTATCCGACCAGCGAGTGCTGCCCCGACGTCGAGGCTCGCTGCCTCGACAACGCGTGGGAGGTGGCGATCTCGAGCTGCAATCCTCCCCCCCCGCCCCCTTGCCCGGAGGAAATGCCGATGGATGGCAGCTCCTGCGCGCCGGAGGACGTCTGCGGTTACACCATTCAGACCTGCTCGTATGGGACCTGCGATGAGGGCAGCACCGACGCGTTCACCGCCTTCTGCAATGGTTCGACCTGGTCCGTGGAGCGCTGCCAGGGGGTCTGAGGGTCGAAAGGCTACCCTCCAGCGCCAGATCGCGATAACGGCGGAGGATGTCCGCTGCATCGGAGCCCATGGAGACTCGGGTGGAGAGCGAGCCGGAGGCGGAGTTTCCGCCGCCTGATCTGGTCGCTCCGCAGCTCACGATTCGTGCCGTGTTGACCGGCATGGTGCTCGGGGGGTTGCTGTCGTTCTGCAACATCTACAGCGGGCTGAAGATCGGCTGGAGCTTCAACATGTCGGTCACCGCTGCGTTGCTGTCCTTCGGCTTCTGGCAGGGGCTGCACGCGCTGTTCAAGACCCGCAGCTGGGGGTTGCTCGAGAACAACATCAACCAGACGGCGGCTTCGGCGGCGGCTTCCATCGCGTCAGCGGGCTTGGTCGCGGCGATCCCCGCGCTCACGCTGATCAATGGCTACGCCTGGACATACGGCGTGCTGGTGATCTGGACCTTCGCGGTCAGCGTCCTGGGCGTGGTGGTCGCCATCGGGCTGCGGCGCCAGTTCCTGTTGGTGGATCGCCTTCCATTTCCTTTCGGAATTGCTACCGCGAGCACCGTGAAGGAGATGTACGCCAAGGGGCGCGAGGCGGTGGCTCGCGTCCTGGCGTTGATCAGCGCCGGGGTCATCGCGGCGGCGTGGAAACTGATCGTGCATTTCGCGAAGATCCCC
>JAGQIY010000854.1 GCA_020430865.1 Myxococcales bacterium | reverse complement strand
GGGAGGCTGGCCTGATGGTGGTGAACGCAGGGATCCGAAAGGTGCTGGAGCGGCTGCCGCCGCGGTGTCCAGACGTGTCGGTGGAGGAAGCCCGGGCGGAGCTCGCGCGGCTCGACGGGCGGCGCTGGGCGGTGCTCGACTTCGAAACGGCGAGCTTCCACGAGCCGCGGGTGATCGAGGTCGGGTTGGTCGCGTCGGATGGGACGGTGCTGATGGACGAGCTAGTGGACCCGCGGATCCCGATCACCACGCGGGTGACCGAGATCCACGGGCTGACCGACACGGATGTCGCGGGAGCGGACGCATGGCCCGCTGTTCAGGCCCGGCTGGGTCGGGTGCTGGGAGAGGCCGGGATCCAGGTCGTGGTCGCGTTCAACACGTCGTTCGAGGCGATGTGCTTGGCGTACAACGCGGAGGCGTACGGGATGGCGGGACTCGAGGTGGAGCTGGTGTGCATGCAGCGGGTGGCGCTCGGGCTACTCGGGCCGGGCGAGAGCGGCTGGCTGTCGCTGCGGCGGGCGTGCGAGCAGGTCGGGGTCGAGGAGGTGCCAACGCATCGGGCGGTCGCGGACTGCGTCGCGACTGTTTCCCTGTGCCGACGCCTATTCCTGCCGGCGACCACCTCCGCTCGGACTCGCGTCAACGAGCTCCCACGCGAACCGGCACTGCAAGGCGCTGTTTGACTTCTTGGTAGATGTCGACTTCGAGATCGGGTTCGACGTCGAGCGAGGCTGCGATCACGTAGGGGATGGGTTCATCGATGTGCTTCATCGCGTCCGCCTGACACGCGACGGTGAGCGCGATCTCGGAGTCCGCTCGGTAGGTGGCCTTGCCTCGTCCATGGCGCACCTGATGGATGATGGTACCCCGACTCTCGATGTGGTGGTTGACCTCTCGACCCCTGTTGAAGCTAAGACCCTTCGGTTCGACGGGCTCGAGCTTGATCTTGGCTCCTCGGTACGACGAGGATGCCGGCCAAGGTGGAGCGAACCACGCCACCGTGATCCGTAGTGAGCGACGGAAAGACTTGAGCTCTCGCAAGCCGTTCGGAAGGGGGAGAGCGTATCGGTGCGCTTGATCCTGGTGCAGCTCACCACCCGCGATCACCGTGAATCGGTGGCGAGTGCACGAGCCCAATCGCTGCGGATCGAGTGCGCCGAACCCGACGGTGCGGTCCAAGAGGTCCTGTGCGTCCTCGTCAAGACCAGCCCAGGGCTCGAGCTCTCTCCGGGACGCACAATGCACCAGCAGGCACTTGAGCCACAGGGCACGCGGAGCATCGCCGAAGAGGTTGATACCGGTTGAGGCAACCAGTGCGTCCAGAGCATCGCTGAGGTGGGCAGCCGCATGGGTGACGCGAGGAGCAGCAAAGCTCGTGCCCCGAACGAACCGCTTGCCGCGCGTGGGTGACGCCGGGCCGCCAGGCGCGGCGACCGCCACACCGACCCCACCCAGATTCCGCACCGGCCGCTCATACACGAAGGGCACAACCCTGCACGAGGACCCATCCCGTGCGTGCAGCTGTAGGGGTTGCTGTCCACCCGGGACTACCAGCTCCGGCTTGTTGGCTCGCCGATGGCCTCGACCCTGCCTGCTGTAAATGGCAGGACCACGGGTGTTCCAGGCAGGACTCCAGCCTGGACGGGTGTTTCCGATGTCGTCTTCGTCGAGTGCGCCCACGGTTAGAGCGTTGATCGACTCAGCTGGCGAAAGGAGTCGCCGCATGTCCGAGCTCTGGCGCACGGCCTGCAGCAGCGCACGGTGTCGGACTGTTGCGTCGTCCCCCGCACGAGCGCTCACCTGAAGCGCGTCATGTCGGGGATCGTAGTTGCCCGCAGCAACGATGAACAAGACCTTGTACTGCCACGCGAGTGCGTCCAGGACCCGCGCCAAGGCGGACGGCTCACGTCCGTCGTATTCGCGGTTCCAGACCCCAATCGAGAGATTCACGACCGCGACACTTCGCGGCATTCTCTCTACGGCTTCGCGGAGCACCTCGGCCAGGATCTGGTCTGCGGGGCAACGCTCCAGGCCCCCATCATGGTGCATGATGGGTCGCACGTAGATCGGTCTGGACGGCTGGGGTGCCGGACTGTCGATGTCCCGCCAGAGAGCGACGGATACAACCGCGGTGCCGTGGTGCCTGTGTCCGACCGGCGTCTCTACTGCAAGGTTCTGTGGATCCTCAACCAGGATTGCCCCTTGGAGG
>JAGQIY010000087.1 GCA_020430865.1 Myxococcales bacterium | reverse complement strand
GGTCGACCACCTCGCTGTACCCGTCCATGGCGAAGCTCAGGTTGATGACGTCGACGCCCTGGGACATCGCCCACGCCAGACCGTTGGCGACGCTCCAGCTGTCGCCGCGGCCCTCGTCATCGAGGACACGGGCGCAGTAGATGTCCGCGTGCGGACAGACCACCAGGGCCGCGCCGACCATGCCCAGGCCATGGCCCACACCCCCATCCACGACGCCGTCGCCATCATCGTCGATGCCGTTGCCAGTGTCCGCCGCGTTGGGATCCCCATCGAGCGCGTCCCACTGACCGGCAAGGCGCGCGGCCGGGAAGGCTTCGTGCGTGAAGAGGAAGCCGCCGTCCAAGAACGCCAGACGCGGTGACACGCTCGGCGCCGAAGGCGCGTTCGCGGGCAAGTTCATGAGCAGGAAGGCGTCAGACGGTCGAACGCTCGCGGCCGTCAGATCCTCGTCGTACTCAAAGGGGGTTGACTGCTGCCCCTGATAGCCGGAGGGTCGATGTGCCATGGCGATGGCCTCGGCAGCGCGCACGACCCCAAGCGCCTGAAGGGAGCTGCGCAGAGTGCCCACCGGCCAGGCAAGCGGGCCGCCTTTGCCGACGCGCAGCAGACCGGCCGCGCTGTTCTGCAGCTCGATGGTCCACGAGGCCGCCTGCAGGAGGCTGGCAACAGGTCCCAGGCTCGCCTGCGGACTCACGAGCACGATGAGTGAATCGCCGCCTTCGGTAGCCTCTGCGCGCTCCGGATCGATGAACCCGGAGCCGCCGACAAGAAGCATGATGCTGAGGGCGACCCACGCCGCCGCTGCCTTCCACGTCGCCATCCCTGCGACTCCTTCCTCGGACTGCACGGCTGATCGCTGTGCGATCGCAGCCCGTCGATTCGGAGCCTAGGCCGTCGTCAGCCGCGACATGAGGTCGATCTGTGCGAAGTGTTCAGGAACCTGAACGATCGCGGTTCGCGCCCCGCGGTGCCCCATGGGTGCCGAGAACAGCGAAGGGCGCCCAGTGAGCAGGGTGAGGGTGGATCTCACGTACATCTAGCGCAGCGAGGCGGAGAGCCGTCGTCGTCGAGTCCCCACTTGCCAGCCGCTGGTGCATTCGCAACATCAGTTGCTGAGCCGTCTCATCAACGACGTGCCACAGCGTGGTGATGATCTGCCGTGCTCCTGCGGCGAGAAAGCCCCGGATAAGCCCCATGGGCTCGTCGGCAGCCCTAACCGACAGCCTGCCGGTCACGCAACCGGAGAGAACTACGAGATCGCTGACCACGTCGCGCCCGTAGAGGTCACTGGTCCGCAACCAGCCGTCGCCCAGCCTGACCCCCGCCCGAAGGGGATCGTCATCATCGAACGTCCCGTGGCTGGCGACGTGAACGACGGCCCGCTGTCCCAACGCATCGAGTACCGCTTCGCGCGTGGCACGATCTCCGCTGATCGCAATTGCCTCGGGCCATGCGTCGGCGGCGCCTCGGGCTTCCTCCACGACCCCCGGCGCGTCCGCATCTGGCACGCCAAAGGCAGTGACGCCACGTCCACGCGCCTGCGGCAACGACTGCGCGTGCGCGAAGATGGAGACGCTCGGCGCCGTAACGATGTCGTGCGTTGCCAGCAGAGGTCTGCCGCCAGCCTCCGGCATGAGGGCATGGAAAGGAATTGCGTGGAGCGGTCCATGAGGAACAACCACGAGGCGCTGCGTGTCCAGACGGCCGATGACAGGTGCAATGAGCTCTTGATAACAGGTCGCGAGTACCTCCTCAGCCCGCAACACAAGGCCGTCGTCCACTTCAGCGAACGCATCAAAGACGACTGCCGGACGATCAAGATGAAACGCGAGACGTCGAACCAGGCGTCTCGCGTGCCAGATACCGAAGGGCCGGGTGACCACCTCGAAGCCATGTCGATCCAGTACTCCGATGAGCAGCGAGTCGCGGCCGAGGTGAAGTGTCAGGAGCGTCGTCTGCTCATCGAGCGATCCACGAGCCTCTGCAAGCGTCACGGGGCGCCGGTGCCAGCTGTGCGTTGCTCCCTCCTGCTCGGCCAGTGCATCTAGCGACGCGCGGAGGCGTCGGTGCCGGACCTCCAACGCCGCTGCGCGTCGTTGCGCCTCAGCTTCTGCGGTACGCGGGTCCTCACCCCATCGTCTGCGACCCAGTCCATCTATCTCGCGTTCCAGCTCGTCCAATCTCGTTTCAGCCGCGACGGATGCCGAGATCGTCCTGTGTCGGCCCGCTCGGAGCATGTCCAGTAGGGCCCGGCTCTTGGTTCCCTCGATGACTTGAAACAGCCGAGGGAGGCTCTCCCGCCCCCCAGGCGCCAGCAGTCGAACGGCTCGCTCAGCCATCTGGGCTCGCTGATCCAAGAAGCTGGACATGTACTCATCAGGCGGCGCGCCCAGACGGTGCTGCTCAAGAAGATCGAGTGCTTGAAGTACTCGTTCGCAAGCGCCCGAGCTGTCACCCAGGCCTTCAAGGCTGCAGGCCAGCGCGTCGTGCAAGTCACAGCGCAACCAGGGCGCGTAGGTTTCACCCAGACGCGCTTCCAATCCCACAAGCCGCTGGTAGGACCGCTCGTACTGCCCCTGATCACGCTCAAGTGTCGCCTCGAGGAGCTCAGCGTTCCCTCCCCGTTCAAGAAGTCCAAGACGGTAGAGCGCCTGCGCTGCTCGGCGGGCGTGGCTGGCTGCGGCGCTCTCGTGACCCTCGCGGCGAAGCGCGATCGCAAGTTGGTGCTCACTGAGGGCCGCCC
>JAGQIY010000853.1 GCA_020430865.1 Myxococcales bacterium | reverse complement strand
GGCGCACCCAGGCGGCGCGCGCCAATGATTTCTCTGCAGATATTGCGTCCCCAGACGCGCTAGCATGGCCGGACGGACGTTGGCGATTCCGCGGTGATGCACCTGCAGCAAACTGCCGGGCCCAGGAGACACGGTGGACCAAGCCGTGCGTTCGAGTCGGGAAAGTCGTACCGGGAAAGGACGCGCAGAGACCACGGGTGAGTGGCGCTCGCAGCCTGAATCTGCTTTATCGAAGGCGCCCCCCATGATGAAGCAGTTAACGAAACGGCTCACGAGCCCTCTCGGGCTCTTGACCGTGTCAGCGCTGGTGATCGCTGGGATCGCGCTGGTTCGACCTGGCGTCGCCAAGAAGCCGCTGTGGCACAAGGCCCCGGAGGTCGCCTCCGTGGCACCACCGCCCAAGGCGCCGACCTTCGAGCGACGCGAACCCGAACCGCTCACCGACGCGCTGCGCACCAAGGGCTTCCACGAGTGCAACCCCCACGATCCGATCGGCCTCGGTCCCTACGCACCCTATCGCAAGCTGCGCATGGGTCGCATCGCGATCCCCCAGAAGGGCGGGCACACCGACGACTTCGGCTACGACGTGCTGATCCACTTCCACGGCCATGAACCAGTGCGCAAGACGCTGGTCCAGGTCGCCCACGGCATCACCTACGTGGGCATCGATCGCGGCGTCGGCAGCGGCCCGTACACCAAGGCCTTCGAAGACCCGAAGCGCTTCCCGCGCCTGCTCGCGTCGATAGAGAAGCAGCTCCAGGCCTACTCGAAGCACCCCAGCGCCCACGTACGTCACCTGGCCATTTCCGCGTGGAGCGCCGGCTACGGAGCGGTGAACCGGATCCTGAAGAACCACGCGGACAGGGTCGACGCCGTGGTGCTCCTGGACGGCCTTCACGGCGGCTGGAAGCCCGGCGCCGCCCACCACACCAAGCCGACGGACGTCGATCCCGCGTTCGTGCAGCCGATCTTCGACTACGCGACCCAGGCCAAGTCAGGGCGCGGCATCTTCTACCTGACTCACTCCCAGGTCGAGCCCGAGGGAGGCTACCCGTCAGTAAAACTGACGACTGCGCTGCTCCTCGAACAGCTTGGACTGAGCCTGAAGAAGCGAGATCCGGGCGATGACCCGTTCGGCTTGTTGGGCGAGGTGCACTCGGGGAACCTCCACGTGCTGTCCTACGCGGGGCACCGCGAGTACGCCCACTGTTCCCACATCTCACACATCACGGGTGCGCTGCGCTTGCTTGAATCCACCTGGAAAACACCTGCGCTGGACAGGTCGGTGGAGAACACGCCGGCGCCCAAGCTCGGAACGCCAGCCGCCGAGGGCGAAGACACGGACGAGACCGATGGTGAAGACGACGGCGCCGAAGACGACGGCGCCGAAGACGACGGCGCCGAAGACACGCCAGGCGCCGGCGACTCCGACGACGACGCGCCCAGCGGCGAGGCGGACCACACGGCTCCCGGCAAGGCGGAGCCGACTCCCAGCAAGGCCCCGGAAGCCGACGGCGCTCAGCCAGGCACCGCAAAGCCTGCAGCGACCGGAGCCGCAAAGCCTGCAGCGACCGGAGCCGCGAAGCCTGCAGCGGCCGGGAAGGCTCCTGCGGCTTCGCCAGCCAAGCCAGCGCCCGCAGCCACCTGAGCCGCACCCGGACCCAAGCTCGACGACGGCATCACTCGTCTTTCAGCGTCTGGGCCAGGTACTCGACCTCTTCCTTCGCCAGCATGGCGCTGACCTTGAAATGCTGCCGATACAGGTCGATGGCGCGAGCCTTCTCCCCAGCGCGCAGCAACGCGAGCACCTGGGCCTTGGGATCGCCGGCCGGCGCGGGCGCCACCGGCGCTGCGG
>JAGQIY010000852.1 GCA_020430865.1 Myxococcales bacterium | reverse complement strand
CTCGGCTCCGAGCAACGCCACGATAGCCTTCGGGTCCAACGGCAAGGTGCAGTCGGTGGCGATCAGCGGTCCTGCGGCAGGAACCGCAGCGGAGTCCTGCATCCGCAGCGCCCTGTCCGGGGCGCGGGTCGCGCCCTTCGCCAAACCCACCTTCACGGTGCGCGTGCCGATCCGTCCTTGAACGCCCCTCCCTCTCCCCCTGAAACGCCCGCAATTGCAAGCGGCGCGTTGACAAGGCCCGACTCTTCGCCCATATTCCCGGCCCCTTCGCGCCCGGCCTGGGGTCTTGGGCAGCGATATCTAGGAAAGTAACAATGGTTTCAGCGACTCAGCAGACCGAGCGTCGACGCTCCATCCGGGCTCGCAGGGCTGGCAACAAGACCGCCAAGCTGCGCGCGAAGCACGGCACCCCCGCGTTCCCCGTACACCCCGAGGGTTACGACCCCAAGGCGCCGGATGCGAAGCCGGCCAAGTCCGAGTGAGGCTCTAGATGGCAAATCACGCATCCGCCGCAAAGCGCAACCGTCAGACCGTCAAGCGCACCGAGCGCAACAAGGCGCTCCGCAGCGCGCTCCGCACCTCGCTGAAGAAGGCGCGCACGGCCCTCGAGGGCGGTCAGCCTGAAGAGGCCAAGCCCCTGGTGATGGCGGCGAGCAGCTTCCTGGCTCGCGCTGCGAGCAAGGGGATCATTCACCTCAAGAACGCCTCGCGCACGACGAGCCGCCTGCAGTCTCAGCTGGCGAAGCTCGGCTGATCCAGCGCTAGCGTCCCTTGAGATCGCCGACCCTGTGATGGGGTCGGCTTTTTTTCGTTTGGAAGCCCGAGCATTCCGGCCGTTTGGGGGTGAGGCGCGCCGAGCGTGCGACACATCCGCCCGAGTCAGGTGTCCAGCGACGACCTTGTAGATATCCGCACGGTTATTGCTACCGAGCCCCGGCTACTTGGACGGCAGCGCTGCGTTCCCCTTCTCCCCCCCAAGCCCCCGCGAGTTCCAGCCACAGCGGTACGAACGCGAGCTGCCAGCTCGGGACCTCCAGCGTCCAAGACGAGACCACGCGGGCTGATCACTCGTCGGCGCCAGACGTGTGGCTCGCCCCCGCAACCTGGAGACGCCTCACTCGACGAACTTTGAACGCCCCACCCCGGACCGGGCACGAAGCTCGGCGTCTGCCGCTACCCCGAGCGCCCTTTTGGCGCTATGGCCCGAGCACCGGGGGAACGAGGGGAAAAACCACCGCTCCAGCTCGTGGCGACGCATGGAGGTGCATGGCAAACCGTGTCGTCAGCCCGTCACCGGCGGCAAACATCCAGCCATTTCGGTGGGGCTTCCTCGACCGTGCTACGCTGAGGCCCCATCGAGTTCAGACTCAGACGCGCCGCATGAATGCGAACGACACACCCCCTGACTCGCTGGTCGGGGCCCTGATCGACCAGAAATACCGCATCGAGCGCTGCATCGGGCGTGGCGGCATGGGTGCGGTCTACGAGGCGACCAACGTCGCCATCGGCAAGCGGGTGGCGCTCAAGTTCCTCGAGGTCAGCGACGGCCCCGCCGATCGCGACGCCGTGGTGCGTTTTCAGCGCGAGGCCGAGGCGGCCAGCGCCGTGGAGAGCGGACACATCGTCCAGATCTTCGACTCTGGGACGACCGCGGATGATCGCCCCTACCTGGTGATGGAGCTGTTGCGGGGCGAGGACCTGCGAGCGCGACTCAAGCGGGTCGGCAAGCTGCCCGAGAGCGACGTGATCCACATCGCGATGCAAACGCTTCGGGCTCTGGTGCGCGCCCACGAGGCTGGCATCGTCCACCGCGATCTGAAGCCGGACAACCTGTTCCTCGACTCTCGCGACGACGATCCGCTGTTCGTGAAGGTGGTCGACTTCGGGATCTCCAAGGTCACGCAGACGCGCGCCGCCACCAACAACACGCTGACCCGACGTGGCACCGTGCTCGGCACCGCCTACTACATGTCACCGGAGCAGGCGCAGGCCTTCCCCGACATCGACGGGCGCGCCGACCTCTATAGCCTCGGCGCCATCTGCTACGAAGCCCTGACGGGGGAAGCCCCCCACGGCGCGGGAAGCTACGAAGCCATCCTAGTCAAGGCGTGCACTCAAGACGCCCCCGACGTGCGCGGCAAAGCGCCGGAGACGAGCGAGGCTTTCGCCAAGGTCGTGGCCAAGGCGCTGGCTCGGGATCGCGCCGATCGCTATCAGGACGCCCGGGAGTTCCTGGACGCACTGATCGACGCGTGTCCAGATCTCGTGCGCAGCGGCCCCGTGGTCCTACGCAGCTCGCGGCCCAACGAGGCCGCGCCAGGCCAAACCGCGGTCGTCACGGCCGGCGGGACCACCGTCCCCACCACTGGTCGCGATCGCGCGAGCCGCCGCACGTGGGTCGCTGCTCTGGTCGCGGCGCTGGGTGCGTTCGCGCTGACCGTGCTGTTGATGGCGCGCACCAAGCCCGGCGCGGACGCCGAACCGGCGAGACCCGCTCCTGGTTCGACGCTGCCGGCCGCCGCGTCCGCAGTCCCCGCCCCGCAGGTGACGCCTCAGCCAGAGCCCGCCGAGAGCGCCTCAGCGCCCGCTGAGCCAGCTGCAGATCCCTCGGCGCGCCCCACGGAGTCCGCCAGCCCAGCGGAAACGCAGCGCCCGGGTGGGGCTGCGAAGCCACGTTCAACGGCGGTTCGGGGTACCAAACCCGCCACTGCCCCGCCGAAAGGTACGACCGGCGTCGCCTCGGGATTGAAGCTGAACCCTGAAGAGCCCTGAGCGCTGCAATCCCGAGGTATTACCGGAGCTGAACGCATGGTACGAAGCGACCTGCTTTCGTGATGCGTCGCAAGCTCGTCGTCCTCAGTTTGCTGGCTGCCTGCGCGGCGCCCGGCCTGGCTCTCGCTGCCCCCAAAGACAAAGCCGTCTCGGACAGTGATCGTGAGGCCTCGCGCGTCCACTTTCGCAAGGCCATCAAGCTGTTCCAGGACGGCAATTTCGTCGGCGCGCTCGCAGAGTTCCAGGCCTCGTACAGGTTGAAGCCAGCCGGCTCGACCCTGCAGAACATCGCGCTTTGCCAGAAGCAGCTGTTCCGCTACGCCGAGGCGGCAGAGACCCTCTCCGACTTGTTGAAGCTCCACGGCTCGGAACTCGACGAGTCGGAGAAGACCGCCGTCCGTCAGACCATGGAGGAGCTCGAGGGCCTGGTCGGTCGCGTATCCATCACCGTGGTCCCCGCCTCGGCCAAGGTCAGCGTCGACGGGCGTGCCTTCAGCGCGGACCAGCTGTCGGAGCCCATCCGCCTCAACGTTGGCGAACACCGTATCCGTGCGGAAGCTCCCGGCTACGCCCCGGTCGACCAGACCGTGCGCATCGCGAGCGGCGACGCGCCGAAGCCGTTCAACCTGGAGCTACGCGCGGTGAAGGGCTTCGTAGAGATCGTGGCAAGCGACGCCGGCGCGGCCATCGCCATCGACGGTCAGGCCATGGCCTACAAGCGCTGGAGCGGCCCGGTAGAGCCCGGGAAGAGGCTGATCCAGGTCTACAAGGAGGGGCACAAACCCTACGAGAGGTACGTGGACGTCGAGGTCGGGCGCACCGTACGGATCGACGCGGACATCGGCTCTGGCGATAGCGGCACGAAGGACGTGATCGTCGACCGCGTGCCTGGCGCCCCCCCAAGCAAGACCCCGCCGCCTGAACAGCGTGGCTGGTACGGTCTCGCGAGCCTCAACGCGCTCGGCGTGAACGCCAATCCCTCGATCTACGACTCGAACACCGACGACGCCGGAGGCGGCTCGTTCGGCATTCACGGCGGCTATCGCCTGTGGAGTCCCATTGGCATCGAGGGCTTGTTCGAGGTCGCGCGCCACGACGTCACCACCTGCGTCAAGGACGTGAGCGACTGCTCCGGGGACGACAACCCCGACGCCCGCGAGTACTCCCTCACCTCCGCTCGCCTCGGAACCAACCTGCGCCTGTTCAGCAGCGGCCAGAAGCTGCGCTTCTCGGGAGCGCTCGGCTTCGGTGTCGTGAGGCAAGCGGTGGAGCTGAAGGAGGCCACGGGCTTCAATGGCGGCAGCGCGAGCGGCTTCGACTCGTACTTCATGATCGAGCTCGGCGCCCAGTACAACGCGGGTCATTGGCTGTTCGGACTCGCCGCCCTGGGCTACTTCAACGGCACCAACGGCATCAACGACGAGACCATCAATGGCGAGAAGGTCTACGAGCAGAACGGCCTGATCACCGCCGGCATCGGCGTTCGTGTGGGCTGGAGCGTGTGGGAACCCCGCTGAAGCGCGCTGAAACAGCCACTTGTCCGATATCGCGACATGCCCGGGCATTGTTCGGGGGCGGACCATGGCAGGCACGAAACGCGGTGGAAACTCGGGTACCATCCGCAGAATGAGTGACGCGATTGGTAAGTTCTCCGGAGAGAGCCGGCGCTTCGAACCGCCGGAGGGATTCAGGAAATCGGCGCGGGTAGGATCCCTCGAGGAGTACCAGCGGCTCTATCGCGAGAGCCTCGACGAGCCCGAGAAGTTCTGGCGCCGCGAGACCTCGGAGTTGGTCTTCAAGAAGCCGTGGACGAAGCTCCTCGAGTGGGAGGTGCCGTTCGCCAGGTGGTTCTCTGACGGAACGCTGAACATCACCGAGAGCTGCCTGGATCGCCATCT
>JAGQIY010000086.1 GCA_020430865.1 Myxococcales bacterium | reverse complement strand
TCGGTTCGTGGGCGAGTGGCGCCGATTCGCGCCGCGGTTGCACGCTCCGAGTCCAAGTGGGCAGCGCTCACGGGCGAGATCGTGCCCGGGGCCAAACGTTGCCCGCCGATCGTATTGCCTACGCGCGGGCGCTAAGCGGCGCAGGTCGCTAGTGGTCGTCACGGAGACCGAGCAACACGTGTTCCGTGAAAACGCTGAGAAAGTCCTCGCAGTACAAGGGGTGAGTGTGGACAAGGAAGGTCGCGGCCTGGCTAATAGGTTCGGCATTCAGTCGACCGCTGGCGTTGGCGGCGTAGGTGAGCAACCCGGAGAGGCGTGCCGCATGCTGCGAATGAACGTCCGGTCCCAGGACGACGTGCAAGTCCAGATGTCGTCGCTGACTGTTTGACACCGCCTTGAGCAACACCTCTCGCGCTTCCGAGTCGCTCGGCGGGAACCGGTAGCCCACGAAGACTATCGCATCCGCCTCCTTCATCGCGATCATCGCCAAATCCCAAAGCGCCTTCAGTTTGCCAGCTTCGCTGAGCTTGGTCGGTCCCGGCGTGGCGATGACAAGCTCGGCATCCTCGCAGGTCGCTGGAAGGTTGTCGCTGTCGACACTTTCGCAAGTGCCGTCTGCATGCCGACGCCAGTCGACACTGCCGTGCAGCTTGAACACGCGAACGGCGGGTTGGGCCTTCTTCTCTTCCGAGTCGTCGGGCATGACGACGTAAAAGAGACCTATCTTCTCGAGCACTCGGTCGTAGTTGAACGTGATGACCGTATGCGCGTTGTCAATCCCGCCGCGCCAGCGCCGAAACGGTGCCCACTTTTCGGTATTCGTGTCTACGCCGTCTGCAAATCCGCAGCACTCTAGCGCCACGAGCCGTCGCGCTGCGTGGTGCACGTCTTCGACGGCCGGCAGCCGACTCAGATCGCCGGGCTCTCTGAGTCGATCAAGTACGCGCTCTACCTGCTTGTACGCGACCGAATCAGGCGCTCCTGCCGCAACGTCCAGGTAGTCGAGGAATGTCTCCGCGTGATCCCAGAGGCGCTCTCCAGCAAGCGCATTGTCACGCTGAGCTATCCGGCCGATATCGTAGGCGCGACCGTAAAGGTACAAACGTCTAGCAAAGACGGAGGCGGCATTGTGCACTCGCGGGTACTCGGCGATTGGGAAGCGGAGTTTTAGCTCCTCGTGCGAAGACGGCGAGAGCAGCTGCTCAAGCGTTGGCCCACCGAGCGGCCTGCTGAAACCAGATCCCAACACCCAGACAATCCGCGTCTCCTCATCCGACACGAACGCGAGCGTATCACGGTCGCTCAGACTCCCGAGGCCTCGCCAGTGAGTTGTGTCACCTCACGGGCCGGTAACTTCGAGCAAGGCCGTCAACCTGTCCCTCCAGCCCGCAGGCGTTCTCCACCAACCACCACCGCTTGCTGTGGGTCTTTTCCAGCGCCTCCCGGATGACGCTCTCGCCGGCGCCGAGGCCTTGGGGTGCTGCGTTTGCAGCAAGCCTTCGCAGCAAGCCGCTGCTCGACGCCGAGCTCGCCGACGCCCTGCTCGGCTTCGCGCTCCGCGGCATGGCCTGGCGCGCCGCGTTGCGGGCTCCGGGAAGTGGGCGTGTCGTGACGCACCCGCTGCGGACCTTGCCCGATAACGACCTACTTCGTGGCACGATGCGTGGGACCGTGACTTCGCACCGACATCAAGACGAGACCATCGAAGACCTGCCGGAGGACGGGGCAGCGCTGTTGTCCCTTGCCTGTGGATTCCGGCGGCGGGCAAACGAGGCCTTTCTGCTGAGTGCCACGGTCGATGTCGCCGCCGAAGACCAACTCGCAGAGGCCGACGCCAAGCTGACGCAGCGCACGCTGAGCAATGACCACTTTTTGTTCTTCCGCCGCTACCGGATGAGTGCCAAGGACGGCCTCTCTTGGTTTCGCTCGTGCCAAGCCGGACGTGCCCGTCTTCCACCGGAAGAGAGGCCCAACACGATCACGCTCCAGCCGTTGCTCGCCGAGCCGCCTTGGCCGGGCCTCCAGTGTCCGGTGCGAACACGAACGCCAGCCTCGTGTCTCAATGAGGTACCTTGCCGCAGCGCGATTCTGATCCCAACTGACCCATGCTGGGTAGAAGCTCGTCTGTCACCAGAGGAGCTCACCGCGGCGCATGCTGAGCTATGGGACCTGTTGGACTTCGACTTCGGAGTCGACGAGGAGTTTCTCGGGGCGGCTCACCTGGTTGTGGCTGACCCGAAGCTGATCTCGGTCGATGTGAAGCGCTCCAGCTCGCCTGGCGAGCGGCCTTTCAGGATTTCGGTCACGGCGCAGTTCCGTGGAGGCGACGAAGAGGGCTACACCATCGTCTTCCACCGACATCGGACGCTTGGCGAAGAGACCGCCGTCGTGTTGCCCCTGTTGGCCGGAACCCAAGAAGTTCAGCTACCCCACAAGCCGCACCTTCACAGCTACGACATAGTCCACGCCGTGCGCGGCCTCGTCTATCGGTTCGACAACGCGGACTTTTTGGACGGCTTTGCTTTCGAGGCGGGGATGGTGACGCGCCACCGGACCGTCGATGTCCCGGCCGACGGGAAGCGCGACAAGGAATCGTACACCGTCCCGCTCGTCCGAGATCCGGTGGTGGGGTCGTCGGGGCCACAGGTCGAGGCTACTGCCGCACAGATCCTGGTAAAGGCCAAGCATCGCAAGGAGCAGCGACGACCTCCTTTTCAACGTTGGTTCGATGGAGACGCCGATGCTGCAGCGTCGATCATCCGAGAGCTCATCGGGAGCACGAGACGGCGGATCATGATCGTCGACCCGTACTTTGACCATGTCGAGCTGCGTCGCTTCGCCCTTCGCGTAGGCCGTACCGCAGTGCCCATCAGGATCCTCACGGGGGCGGAAGGGCTACGGGTGAACGCCAAGAAATACGGAAAGCCCGCGGGAGACCTCCTGCTGGCCGACGCCCGGGCGGCCCAGCAGGGGACGGCCGCCCAGGGCGTCTTGGAGGTTCGGGTCATGGAGAGGGCAGGGATACATGACCGTTTCCTGGCGGTTGACGAGCATGTCTGGCTCCTCGGGAGCTCGCTGAACCAGTTCGGCAGCCGCGGCACCATGCTCGTGGCGTTGCCGGCCCCCGCGGACGTTCTGCCACACCTAGAAGCTGCCTGGGACGGCTCCAAGACTCTCGACGCCTGGGTTCGGGACCGCACCGTGTCCTGACATACATGGACTCGCCCGCTTACTCGCGCCCCATGGGCAGCTTGTCGAGTCGGGCAACAAGTTGAGCTAGCGGGAGCAGGGGTCGCCGAAACTAGGCAGGCTCATCGGACCAACTGGGCCGATGGGGTGTACCAGCGATTTCAGCCTGCTCCTCGGGGCTTCCGATGGTTCTGCGCCGTGCCTAGGCGCTCTCGATCCGCTGGGTTCGTGACGATGACGTCGGGTTGGAACTTCCCCTTTCCCGAGTAGCCCGCGAAGCTCGTTCTCTCGGTTGCTGCGGCCTCGGGAACTGTCCGAGAAGGCTGCGCGAAAAGGTCCGGGGTCGACTGGCGTAGCTGCCAGAACTTGATCAACTCGTCGAGTGTGCTTTCGCATGTAGCCCGTGTGCTTTGAAGCACACCCCACAAAGTGCTTTCCATCGATTCGGCTAGAGGCAGCCACTCACCATCCGTTGTGAACGCCTCGGAATCTCCAAGGGAAGGCTCAACCGGCAGGTGACGGCGTGGCCATGCCATGCGAACCGGCTTGCCTTGCGGGTCCAGCAAACCCCCGTAGTCGTGCTTCGGAACCCACTGCTGGAATTGCATACGTCGGGGTCTGTGAAGCAGAAGGTTCCGCATTTGCGTGGTCCAGCGGAACCAGCCTTCAGGTCCGGATTCGGCAACACGCGAGCGGATTTGGCCGATGACTTGCGCGCGAAGGCCTGCGCCAGGCGGCGACGTGGACCGCGTACGAGGTTCCTCCAAGACCTTGTCAAAGTCCGCCTTGAGTAGGCTGGAGTCCAGCCCGACAGCGCCAACAATGCCGCCAGCCAAGCAGTCAAGACAGGACGAGATGGCTCTGAAGAAGCCAACAACGTGCAGAGCCACAAAAGCGCTCGGAAGGTCGTCGTCGGGTCGCTCTCGTCGGGGGATTGTTGGTAGGACTGGACCGCCATCACGCGCATACCCCACGGGTTGGGCGTGAAACAGGTCATCGTCTTCGATAGCTTCGAGCAGCTCAAGACGATGGAGCTCGGCCTCGGCGAGATTGACCTCGACGCTCCGGATGCACTCGAGAAGGTGGTCGGTGATGAGGAGGCGCGCACGGTCGTCAATGCCGGTCCACCACGACACTGCTCCCGAAGAGCAGCTACTCCGGACTGCGTCAGCGAGCGCCTGGACCTGGGCGATGCCCATCCCGAGTCGATCAACGAGCCTCTCGCCGGGGCGATACCGTTCCGACAAGCGCTGACGATCAATCTTGCGCATCCATCCCCAGTCTGGGTGTCGGCGCCAGCGTGCCCTTGACCACCGCCTCCACGAGCCTGCCGGCCGTCGCTTCTTGGCCAGTCACCTTCGCCTCAAGATCGTCGCATAGTTTCCTCAGGGCACCAACCTTGGCGACGATCCTTCGTTGGTCCGGGGGCGGAGGAACTGCCACAGGGATAGAGTTCATCTTTGCCTGGTTAGAGGGCCAAACCTTGGGACACAGAGCGACCCGATTGGACAGCTAGAGACAGGGGAGGTGGAGCCCTCCGATCTCCCGGAGTCCACGTTGTCATCCGTTGTCCGTCTCACGTCCGCGGACAGCAACGGTTTGCTGGCCGCTCCTGTTGCTGCGGATGCAGAAAGCCTTCGCAGCAAGCCGCTGCTTGACGCCGAGCTCGCCGACGCCCTCCTCGGCTTTGCCCTGCGAGGCATGGCGTGGCGGGCGGCCTTGAGGCTCTAGGAGCGTGGACGTTTCATCGTAAGTGCTCTCCGGATCCCGTCGTGACAGGCGGGGTTGGTCGTGCTCGCGTCGTCCACGAAAGGACGGTGCCAGATGGCAGGAGATTCACGGGGTCTGAAGAAGGAGCTTTCGCGGCATGAACGCGGCCGCGGCAAGCGATA
>JAGQIY010000851.1 GCA_020430865.1 Myxococcales bacterium | reverse complement strand
GTCGACCAGGAGGCGTGAGCTGGTGGAGTCGGTGGTGAGCATGGGTCCCTCGTCGTGCGGTCGGAGTGATCGGTGAAGTCGTTGGGCGCGCGTCGAAGACGTTCGTACCGCGAAGAAACGCTACCGGGTCACCAGCGACGACCTGTGAGCCAGCGACTCACGACGCAGCAGTGACCCCTCTCGCCGAGCATCCTGCACGGGATAGGGAGCTACGTCCACCGCGGGCAGTGGTTTCTCACATAGCTGTTGCCAACGCCATGTCAGGAGGCGTGGCGCCCCGCTGGACCAGCGTCATGGCTGCCCCGATCTCCCTCGGCCCATGTGGCCGAGATGCACGAGCGAGGTCGCTTTTGTGTTGTCTCGCACCCGTCTGGCAGGTTGACGTTCCGGGCGATGAGCCCGATGCACCTCCACCCGCCAGAACCGGCACGTCAGTCTCTCGGTCCATCTCTCCAGGCGCGAGACTGGCAGCACGCACTCACCGACGGACCCCGCGTGAATCGCATCGGCGCGGCTCGAATCGGTGGGCCTCGAATCGGGGCACTGTAGAGATGCAGGTCCATCTGATCGACGGCACCTATGAGCTGTTTCGCGCCTTCTACGGCGCGCCATCGTCGACGGTCGCTGGTCGTGAAGTGGGGGCGACGCGCGCGCTGCTCAGCAACTTCGCGAACTTCGTCACCCTTCCCGAGGTGACTCACTGCGCGGTGGCGTTCGATCACGAGATCGAGAGTTTCCGCAACGAACTCTTCGACGGCTACAAGACGGGGGAAGGCATCGATCCCGACCTCTTCTCTCAGTTCCCCCTCGCAGAGGATGCCACCCGAGCGCTGGGCGTCGTGGCCTGGCCGATGGTCGAGTTCGAGGCGGATGACGCCCTGGCGGCAGGCGCGGCTCGCTACGCTGACGCGCCCGACGTCGAGCGAGTGGTGTTGTGCTCGCCCGACAAGGACCTGGCCCAATGCGTGAACGACCGCGTCGTGTGCTGGGATCGGTTGCGCGACAAGTGGCTGGATCCCGCGGGGGTGAGGACGAAATTCGGCGTCTCTCCCGAGTCCATTCCGGACTACCTCGCGCTCGTGGGTGACGCCGCCGACGGCATCCCCGGCATCCCGAAGTGGGGAGCGAAGTCAGCCGGCGCCGTGCTCTCGGAGTATGGACACCTCGAGCACATCCCCACGCGCGTCGAGGACTGGAGGGTCAAGCCGCGGGGCGCTGCGCGCCTCAGCGCCGAGCTCGAGGGCGCTCGGGAGCAGGCGTTGCTCTACCGTCGTCTGGCGACTCTGCGCTGCGACGTTCCGCTGCGGGAAGACCTCGATGCCCTGCGCTGGAGGGGCCCCAACTGGTCGGCGCTGGAGCAGCTGAGCGAGGTGCTGGGTTCGGACTCGGTTCTCGGCAGGTTGCGAGCCCGTGTCGACGGCTGACCATCGTGGTATGGCGAGCGCGTGCTGACGCTGCTCTACCTTCACTATTCCCCTTGGTCCGAGAAGGCGGCCTGGGCTCTGGATCATCACCGCGTGGTACACGAGCGCAAGGAGTACCTGCCGATGCTCGGAGAGCCGTGGCTCCGTCTGCGGCTCAAGAAGGCGCGAGGTCCGGTCACGGTGCCGGTGCTCTTCGGTGGGCACGACGTGTGGGAGGACTCGCTGTCCATCGCGCTCTACGCAGACGCCGTCGGTAGGGGAGCTCCGCTGTTTCCCGGAGGAAGTGTTACTCCTGATCCGCGTTTGCTCGAGTACGAGCGCCTGGCGGACGAGCTGATGAACTCCGGTCGCGCTCGCGCAGCGGAACGCGCGCTGCCGCGTGAGGACGTCTTGGTGGAGAGCCTGCCTCCCCTGTTTCGCGCCGGTGGCCCGCTAGCTCCACGGGTCGGCAGACTTGGTGTGAAATTTCTGCGTAGAAAATACGATGCACGAGGCATCAGCAGCTCGCAGCACCTCGAGCGCATGCGGGCAGCGCTGGACCGCCTGCGTGAGGCGCTGGCGGCTAGCGCGCGCGCGGCCTCGAGGGGAGGCGTAGAGCCAGCTCACTCCTACCTGCTTGGCGACTTCTCGTACGCAGACATCGCGTTCTGTGCTGCGCTCCAGTTCGTGAAGCCCGTGGCGGATGGCTACATTCGTCTCGGCAGTGCGAGTCGCGAGGTGTGGACCGATCCGGATCTCGCCGAGTACTCGGATCTGCTCGCCTGGCGGGACCGCGTCTACGACGCGCACCGTCACTAGGGGCGTGGGCTGAAAGGCACGCACCAACCGAAACCGGCGTGCCCGCGCAGATTCGCCCCAGATCCTGCTCTCCCCCGCTGCGTTCGATGCGCTCCCTCCTCACTTTCATGGGGTTTTGTCAGAGCAAGAGTGCTCAATCCGCGCGGATCAGCACGCGGCCTGCTGGAAGACGCAGGTTCAGCGACCCGGCTCGGGCACGGCGATTTTTTTGGCTGGCGGTTCGCCCATGACCCCCATACGCTTTGTCTTCATGCAGCGTGCTTTCTTGCGGGTCGTGGTGGTGGGCGGCGTGCTGACCCTGAGCGGGTCTGCGTTCGCTCAGTGGGGTCAGCCAAGCAACGGGCAGCCGAGCCAGCCGGGTTACGGCCAGCCGGGCTACGGCCAGCCTCAGCAGGGAGGGCTCAGCTCGGGCGGCCTGCAACCGCCGAGTGGCCAGACGGACAGCGCTGCGCAGGCCACTGAGGCCGATCTCGAGAAGTCCGAGCAAGAGGACTCCGGTCGTGGGTTGGAGTTCCTCTACCTGAACGTCGAGGGTGGCTACGCTCACATTGGCCTGCAGACGTTCAAGGCCAACGACATCGTCGACGCGGGTACTCAGAAGACCACGGACAGCGGGTACGTGCTCGGCGTCGGCGCTGGTCTGCGGTTGGTGTTCATCACCATCGGACCTCGGTTTCGGCTGAACAAGTTCAGCGAGTACGACATGTGGACGCTGAACGCGGAGCTTGGTATCCATATTCCGCTCGGAAATTTTGAACCGTACTTCACCTTCGGCGGAGGCTATGCGTCCATCGGCGGCTTCGATTCTGGGAACATTGGCTCGCAGATCAACTCCGACGATGTGCAGATCACGGGGTACGACATCCGCGCCGGCGCGGGCTTCGACCTGTACCTCAGCCCAGCGTTCTCCATTGGCGCGAACCTGACCGGGGAGCTGCTCGGTCTGACCCGACCAGGCGTCAGCTTGAACAGCTCCGGGTCCACCACGGCCAACGGCGCTCAGGCCCAGGTTCTCGAAGCCGATGGCTCCAGCCTGGGCACTTCGATGGCGTTGACCGGCGTGCTTGGCTTGCACTTTTAGCCAAGCCCAGGCACAGCCGACGTCGTGAACCTCGGCTTCGCCATCCTGCTAGCCCTGCCAGCGCCGATCCTGGGCGCTCTGGTGTGGCGTCGGGTGGGGAGCCTGCGACCCGTCTCTTCTCGGGTCGTGCTCGCGGTCGTGGCCGCGAGCGCGCTCGTCGGCGGTCTGGCGCTGTACGTGGAGCGCCTGCTGCTGCGTTTCACCGACCTGAGCTTGCAGATCCAGGGAGGCAACGCGGCGACTGCAGCGCTGGCCACCTTCCTGCTCGCCGCGCCACTGGAAGAAGCAGCGAAGGTCGCTTGCGTGTGGCCGCTCTACGCTACCGGACGGCTGCTGAGTCCCAGGGTTGGCCTGCTGTACGGAGTCGCGGCGGGCGTCGGGCTCAGCGTGGTCGAGCTGCTCTCGCTGAGTCGCGGGCTGGAGCTCAATGGACTGGTACTGGCGCAGCTCTCACTGGGGATCCCCGTACAGCTGTTCGCCTCGGGGCTCTGGGGCTACTGGCTGGGGCGTGGAGATCGGCCTCGAGGCAAATGGTTCCGGGTGGCCTGGCTGCTCGCTGTGGGTATTCATGGCCTCTACGCTTTGCTCATCAGCTCCGGGGCCCCGAAGCTGGTGGCCTCGGCGCTGCCGCTCGCGCTGAGCATGGGCGGTACGGGTTGGATCGCGCTCCGCGACATGACACCAATCGAAGGCAGCATCGGACACGAGCGGCGAGGGATCTTGCGCTCACTTCCGGAGCCGCCGTCCCTGCGTGCCATGCGCCGAGCCCTGAGACGCTCCGATCGCCCGATCATGTTGCATTGGATCCTGATCGGCGGGCTCGTCACCCTGGGCGTGATGCTGGTGTGCGTCGCCGGAGCCGTCTGGCTGGGGCACGAGCTCGCGATCGACTTCAGCCACGCCGAGAGCAGCGGGCCAGAGGCAGGCGCGCCTCTCTTCTTGCTGGGCAGCGCCGTGCTGTTGTCTTTCCCGCTCGCTGGCTTCCTCGTGGCACGCGCCAGCGCCGCTACGAGCGTACTCGAGCCGGCGCTCGGTGCCTGTATTGCGATCGTGCTGCTGGCGTTGACGCTGTCGGTGAGCACGTCTTCCGGCGTCCTGATGTCGCTCGGTCTCGCTCCAGTCGCTTTCTTGCTGGCTTGCGTTGGCGCCTGGTTTGGTACGAGCGGGTAGGCTACCCGTCGCCGAACTGGCGGCGCCAACGTTCGGAAGCGTCGCCCGGTGATTCTTCTGGCCGAGCATCCGTGGGGAAACATCGCTCGTCGCTGATCACCCACTGCACCGGGACGTCGTGAGACTCACACGGTACCTCCGGCACCAGCTGGAACTCGAACGCCACACCCACGCTGACCGCCGGCGGGCAGTAGTCCGGCAGCGTTGCGTCATAGTAGCCACGCCCGTAACCCAGGCGGTGACCATCGCTCGCGAGCAGCAGCGCTGGCACCGCGATCCAGTCGATTTCGCCTCGTTCGGCGACTGGCGCGGTTGGGACCGGCTGCCGGAAACCCCATGGGGACGCGACGAGTGTCGCTGGATCGTCCACCAGCGCGAACCCCGTGGTCCGGTCGCGCAGGAAAGGGTAGTAGACGCGCTTGCCAGCGGCGCGAGCGGCGGTGTCCAGCGAGCGCAGGTCGACCTCGCGCTTGCCCTCGAGAGGCCAAAACAGGCCGACGCCGCTCGCCGCTTGATAGCTCGCCAGGGCTGCGAGGCGTTCGACGATCCGTGCGGATCTTGCACCCGCCGCCGTCTCAGGGAGCGCGGCGCGGCTCTTGCGCACGCGTTCCCGCAGGTGCTTGCGGATTCGAGCTGCAAGCAACCGCTGTTGTTCCGGGGGCAAGTCGGGTCGGCTCACGCCGCAGCTATAGTCCTCGAGAAGCCGTCAGACCAGCCCACGAGTGGCGTGAGGTGCTCGGGGCAGTAGAGCAGAGCGCAGGGTTTGGCGTATACAAGGCGCGATGTCGCGCCCCCTCCACGCTTTCGTAGTCCCCGCCTTCGAAGCCGAAGATCGGGTGGCGGAGGTGGTCGGGGAGCTGAGGAGGACCCAGCGCGACGCCGAGATCATCGTGGTGGACGATGGCTCGACGGACGCAACCGCGCAGCGCGCCCAGGCCGCTGGTGCTCGCGTGGTGCGGCACCCCGTCAATCGAGGCAAGGGCGCTGCCCTGATGACGGGGTTCGAGGCCGCCCTTCGTCGAGGCGCGAGGATGGCAGTCACGGTCGACGCGGACGGGCAGCATCTGGCCCACGAAGCGCTGCGCCTCGCGGAGTATCCCGCGCCTCTCGACAGCCTGGTCCTCGGCGTCCGCGATCTGGCGAGGGATCTGGCGCCAGCGAACTCCCAGGTCTCCAACGCGATCTCCAACCTCTTTCTGTCCGCGTTCACCGGACATCGTCTCGAGGACACGCAGTGCGGACTGCGACGCTATCCGTTGCCGAGCGCTCTCGACCTGGGCACTCGAGATCGTGGCTACGCGTTCGAGGCAGAGGTCTTGCTGCGAGCCTCGCGGGCAGGGATTCCCATCGTGCAGGTGCCAGTCGAGGTCTACTATCCACCTCCGGGCCTGCGCCAAACTCATTTTCACGTGGTAAAAGATCCTTCGAGGATCGTGCGGCGAGTGGTCAAGACCTTGCTCTACACCCGGCTCAGTCCCCCGAAGCTGCGGGGTGGTGCCGAGTAGTGGTGGTATGAGTTCCTCACCCCCAGATCCAGGTCAGGAACGGGCAGCGACGTTGCTCTCCGGGTTCGGGCGCTGGGCGGGGCGGCATCGCAAGAAGCTGATCGCGCTCTGCGTGGTGCTGTCGATTCCCCTGGGCTTTCACCTGTTCGCGGTGCTGCGCAGTCGCATGCAGCCGCCCAGGGTCGAGATCCGTCCGCTCGCGCTGGGTGAATCCTCAGGGATACGATTCGCGAACGCGAGCCAGGTGGCCGAGCTGGGCTCCCGCAGCGACTACGTCCGCCGCGTCGGCAAGCTGGAGGAAGTGCGCTTGGTGGGGAACCCCACCGAGACCGGGCAGGCCCACGCGCGCCTGCTGAAGGCCGAGATGGATCGCACCGAGACGGTGGTGTGGGGACTCTTTCGTCAGCACGTCAGCAGTCGTTTGGCCCGCGCGTTGCTCCTCGACCTCGCGCGGCTGCGCTACGCGGATCTCGACAGCGAGCTCAGCGAGGATCGGCGCTCCGAGATCGCGGCCCAGGCGCTGAGCTACCAGCCGGATCCCTTCGACTCCGAGCTGCCTACGTATCAGCGCTTCGTCTTCCTGAACGCGCTCTACGACATCAGCCTCAGCTTCGAGCAGTCGCCGCTGATTGGCTGCACGACCTTCACCGGCAAGACGGCGAGCGGTGGCGGGCTCCTGGCGCGCGCCTTCGACTTCGAGGTGCACCCGATCTTCGACAAGGAGAAGGTCGTCTTCCTCGTGCGCGAGGAGGGCAAGCTCCCCTTCGCGTCCGTCGCTTGGGCAGGTCTGGTTGGTGTGGTGAGCGGGATGAACTCCGAGGGCCTGTCGGTGGTGGTGCACGGCGCGCGCGCCGGCGAACCCGGTGTGGTGGGCGAGCCCGTGGTCCATGCACTGCGGCGCGTGCTCTCCGACGCGCGCACCACCGCTCGAGCGGTGGAGCTCCTCGGCGAGCGACCCCCGCTGGTGAGTCACCTGGTGATCCTGAACGACGCGGGGGGAGACGCCCGGGTGATCGAACGCGTGCCAGGG
>JAGQIY010000850.1 GCA_020430865.1 Myxococcales bacterium | reverse complement strand
TCCCAGTCCCAGTCCCAGTCCCAGTCCCAGTCCCAGTCCCAGTCCCAGTCCCAGTCCCAGTCCCAGTCCCAGTCCCAGTCCCGCCCTACTCCCCTTCGTTTACCCTTACAATTTCCCCAGTAAACGAAGACGTCGCATACCGCCCAAACGTCCCATCCGCATCAAGATCCCCCTGCGCGTAGATCACATACCAGACATCATTGATCTTACTCGCAGCAGGCCACGTAACCGTGATCCCCGGCGTCATCCCCGCCGTCGGCGCCGTGAGCGCCCTCCCCGCGCGCACCATGTATCCATGCTGCACCGAGGTGCTCACCGTCGGATTCAGCAGCTTCCACCGCGCGTAGTCGGCGTGGCCCGACTGGGTCCAGTTGTACTTGGTCCGGTTGGGAGAGTTCGTCGGATACAGCGTGCCCGACGTGCTCACGTCGAGATACACCATATTCTCCGCACGGAAGCGTTCCTCTCCCCCCCTGATCCCCTCGATCACGTGCATGGCCTCGACGGACTTGCTCGTGATCAGCCAGCGCCGCATGGCGACGAGCGCCAGGGTCGCCAGGATCCCCACCAGGACCACCACGACCATCACCTCGATCAGGGTGAAGCCCTGGGCACGCTGGGCGCGTCGGAGGCGCTGCAAGGGGCTGTGAACGATCATGGCTTCGAATAGACGTCGGGTTGCTGAGCTGAGTGCACGAGCCATTCCAAGCCCGAGCACTTCGCGCATGAACTGGCAGTTTAGCCGTCTCCTCGCGACTTTGGCCACTCGAGCGCAGCAATCGGTCGGGTGGCGTCCGACATCGCCTCCGCAAAAAGGTCAGGCTCGGACGCGATTGGTCACCGCCCGGCGCCACTCCCAGGGTCAGCGCTGGCTTCGCTTGGCGGCCCGCTGTCGGGATCGTCGTCGTCTCCCGAGTCGCTGCCGATGCCGTGCTTCTGTAAGCGGTAGCGCAAGGAGCGAAAACTCACGCCGAGCAGCTTCGCGGCCTGCTTGCGCACGCCCCCGGTGCGATCCAGGGCGGCCAGCAGCAGCCGCCGCTCCACCTCCCCCACCACGTCATCGAGGTTGCAGCCGCCCTCGGGCAGCTCCACCAGACTGGTCGCGGAGCCTCCGGCGGCGCCGCTGATCTCCGGCGGGAGATCCCCGAGCCCGATGCTGCGTCCCGGAGCCAGGGCCACCGCGCGCTCCATCACGTTCTCGAGCTCCCGCACGTTGCCCGGGAATTCGTAGCGCTCGAGCGCGCGCAGGGCGTCCGGCGTGAGGCCAACCACGTCCTTGCCCATCTCCTCGGCGAAGCGCCGCACGAAGCGCTCGGAAAACAGCGCAAGATCTTCTCTGCGTTCCCGCAGCGGCGGCAGCTCGATGCGGATCACGTTGAGCCGGTAGTACAGATCCTGACGGAAACGCCCACCGGAGACGTCCGCCTCCACGTCGCGGTTGGTCGCCGCGAGCAGCCGCACGTCGACGTCGACCTCCTGGGTCGACCCGACCGGGCGCACCCGGCGCTCCTGGAGCACCCGCAAGAGCTTCACCTGCAGGCTGAGCGGCAGCTCGCCCACCTCATCGAGCAGCAGCGTGCCCCCCGCGGCCTCCTGAAACAGTCCGCGATGACGCGCGCTGGCACCCGTGAACGCGCCCTTCTCGTGGCCGAACAGCTCGCTTTCCATGAGGTTTTCCGGCAGCGCGCCGCAGTTCACCACCAGGAACGGCTTGTCTGCGCGGTCCGAGCGATCGTGGATCGCTCGCGCGACGCGCTCCTTCCCGGTTCCGCTCTCGCCGGTGATCAGCACCGTGGTCCGGGCCTTCGCGATGCGCTCGACCAGGTCGAGCACCGTCTGCATGGCGCGGCTCTTGCCAATCAGCGTCTTGTCGCTGCGACTACCGACCTGGGCGCGCAGGCG
>JAGQIY010000849.1 GCA_020430865.1 Myxococcales bacterium | reverse complement strand
GACGGGCGGCAGTGGCGGTACCGCAGGCGGGAGCAACGTCGTCACCCTGAGCCAGGTGCGTGCCATGGCTGAAGGCCCCGTCGACGTCGTCGTCGAGGATGTCTACGTCACCTACCTGCGCGCCAAGGGCTACACCGTTCAGAAGGAACGTCAGGGGCCGGGTTTGTACGTCTTCACCGGGCCTGCGCCGGCGCCCGTTGCGGTGGGCAACAAGATCGATCTCAAGATCGCCAAGCTGTCCAGCTTCAACGGGATCCTCGAAGCGGACGACACGACGGTCCTGGCGAACGACAACGGGACGTACGACGTGGTGACCAACCTCGCGCAGACGCTGTCCACCGGAGCTGGTACCGCTCCGAGCGATGCCCTGGAGAGCCAGCTGGTCGCCCTCAACGACGCCACGGTCGAGTCCGGCTCTGCACCAGCCTTTCAGGTGCGCTACGGCACGGGGCCTGCCGCGTCTCGGCTGTTCGCCACGGAAGATCCGGGGCTCTGCGTCGGCGCGACGTTCGACTTCATCGGTGTCGTGACCGAGTGGACATCAGGTCCGCAGCTCGAGAGCACCCGCAGCGAGGACTTCAGCAACCTCGACACGACCGGCTGCTCGAACTAGGTTCCTCGAGGAACCGCTGACTACTCGCCGGCGGCGGCCTTCGCGCCTTCGATCTCTTTCAGGCCGAGGCGCAGCAACAACAGGAACAGCTGATAGGCTTCGTCGGCCTTGGCGTCGTCGCCTTCGAGGTACTCGGCGACGGACAGGCCGTTGAGCACCGCGATGATCAGGGAGCTGACGGGCACCAGCTGTCCACCCAGCGCCTGAGGATCGCCGAGTACGTCGGCCATGCCTTCTTGAACCAGCTTGCGGCTGTCCTGATGCAGGGCAGCGGCGCGGCGCTTCAGCTCCTCGTCGCGGCGTGCGCTGGCCCAGACCTCGATGTTCAACCAGAGCGTGGTGCGGTTGTCCTTCAGTGCACCCCAGAGCGCGTTGAGGGCGCTCATGGCACGGCGAGTCGGGCTGTCCTCGCTCGGCACCTGGTTGAGCGCCGCGCGCACGCCATCCAGGTGGCGATGGTAGGTGTAGCTCTGGACCTCGTGGATCAGCGCCGCCTTGCTGGCGAAGTAGTAGTGGACGATGCTCTTGCGCAGCCCGAGCTCCTTGCCGATCTCGGCCAGCGTCGTCGCGCTGAAGCCCTTGCGCGCGAAGCACGTGGCTGCGGCCGCCAGGATGGACGCGACGCGTGGGTTGTCCCAGTCGACCGCACGCGGTGCAGACTCGTTGGTTGCCGGTTGCTCGCTGACGCCGCCTGACGTGCTCGACTCATCTGAAGCTGACATGTTCCCCTTACCGTTGAGCGCGCGTTGAAAGCTGGAAGCGCCACTGTGCGTCGCCGGCCCCCTGTTCGGCCGTGTGGTTCTCCCTCACCCACACCAGACTCGTCAAGAGTACAGCCCGGAATCGACCATTATCTCGCGGGCTTTCGACCGTAGAGCCGTTCCAGGACACGTCGAAATTCTTGCGCGGGTTCGATCAGGCTGAGGGGGTCGTGGGTGCGCGCACCAGGCGTCTTGGCCTTCGCCCGCGCCACCTCGGCAAGCGCCTGAGTGGGGGAGAGGCCATCCGCGCAGAGCAAGGCAGCGACCAGGCTCACACTGCGGCTCATGCCGGCGGCGCAGTGAACGAGGACGTTGCCGCTAGCGAGCCTGCGCCGAATGAAGGGCTCGGCGACGCGGAGCGCCCCCTCGAACTCGTGCTCCCCGTTGCCGCCGTCCACGATGGGCAGCTCCAGCCACTCGGTCTCGTCCGCCTCCGGGCCTGGGATCGTATCCTCGGGGAAGAGCGGCATGGGGCAGAGCGAGACCACGCCGGCGAATGGCGCGAGGCTCCCCGACGGCAGGGGACGGCGCACGCCCGACAGCGCGGCGACGCCCGAAGCGTAGTCGCCCAGGTAGAGCCGACCGCGGATCAGCCACACGGTCGGGCTCTCGGGCTGCTGCAGATCATGCGTCGAGCGCGCTCGCTCTACTTCTTCGCGGGAGCTTTGGCGGGGGGCTTGGCCGGCGCCTTGGGGTCGGCCTTGCCAGCCTTCGGCTCCGCCTTGCCGGCCTTGGCGTCGGACTTCTCGTCTTCGTCGTCCGCGTCGTCGCTGTCCTCGTCGTCCTTGTCGCCATCCTCGGCGGGCTTCGCGTCGGGAGCCGGTTCGGCCAGGTCTTCCTCGTCCTCTTCGATCTCTTCATCGTCGAGGTCGTTCTTCTCTGGCATCGGCGCGTACACCGGCTCGATGTCGGGGACGCTGGCGACTGCGCCGCCGCCGCATGCCACGGCCAAGGGAGAGCACAGCAGGACCAACCACAGAGACGAGCGCGTCATGGGCTGGAGGCTAACCAAAAGCTCGAGTGTTTGCAGCCCAATCTTCGTCTCGGGTGGGCCTGGCGCGCGCCGATCAGTCCTCGTCCTTGCCGCTGTGGTGTTCGAACACGGGCATCCCGGCCTCCTTGGTCCAGCCCGACTTGCCGTATTTCCCCTTCTCCCGGTCCTCCCAGAACTCCACCTGCTTCGGATCGTCCTCGTCGACGCTCTTGGTCACCACCAGCAGCTCGTCGGCCAGGTATTCGCCGTGGGGGTCGTCGTTTGCCTTCTCCTTGCCGTCGGCGCTGCTTCCCACGCGGATGATCTGTGTGGTCGGGGGATAGGTCTCATCCCAGCGCTCGCGGATCGCGTGAGGTCCCTCCCTCGTCACCCGGTAGCGTCGCAGCTTGAAGCCAGGCACCCCCCGCTGCGCGAGCACGCGCACCCCTGTCTTCAGGCCCGGATCCGGCCGCTCCACCTCGTCGTAGGGGATGCTGGCCAGGACGCGACGGATCAGCGTGACCGTCTTGGCCTGCACCGGGCCCAGAATTTCCGCCCGGACTTTGCCGCCGCGCACGGTCTCGTGGAGCACGATGGGGAACGACTGGTTGTTCTTGAGTCGGAAGTTGATGGTCGGATACACCACCGTCGCGTCCATGCCCATCTTGATGTACGAGCTGGGTCGGGTGTGGGGGTAGCGCTCGGCGACCTCGAGGCCGGCGAAGAACGCCGCGCCGTGCAGTGTGCCCGAGATCTGGCAGGTCCCGCCGCCGATGCCATCCACCAGCTCACCCTGGGCGATCACGGCCGCCACCTTGTAGCCTGCCGCTTCGTCACGGGGACCCACGACCTCGTTGAAGTCGAACACTTCACCGGGCATCAGCACGTGGCCATCGAGCCGCGAGGCGGCTAGGCGCAGGTTGAAGGTGCGCTCCCGGGACCGCTGGGAGCGATCGTAGGGGGTCTCGAAGGCGCCCAGCACGTGATCGAACGAGACGCCCTCCAGGTCCTTGCTGACGCGTCGCGGGCGCTGCTCCTCGAACACCACCTGAGCTCGGTCTTCTCCCCTGAGCAGAGCCGCACGGAAAGACGCCAGGGTGAGATCGACGTCCAGCTGGCGTCCCATCACCTCCGGGATCAGCTCTCGCTTCTCCAGATCCAAGCGAGCGTCCACCGGCAGCCGGTCCAGCTCACCCTTGAGCGACAGCAGCGTCGGGAGCGCAGCCTCGATGTCGATCACGATCGGCACCGGCAAGTCGATGCGCTGGCTCTTGTCGCCGTTGCGCCACACTCGTCGCATCGGGCTCGTGGGATCCTGTGCGTCCCGCACCAGCTCCGAGAGCCGCACCTTGTCTATCTCGACGCCTAGCCGCCCTGGCTGGATCCGCCTTGGGTCTTGCCCGGCGATCTCGAGCGCGAAGCGCCGAGCGACGTAGGAGCGCACGCGCTCGACGGCGCGCGAGGTGGACTGGTCGTCGAGGGGCAAGGGCTTGCCGAGCAGCCACACCTCCGGGGCTCGTTCCTTCAGGTCGTCCGGTGGTGGGCCCTTCGGCGTCAGCAAGAGGCCGATCGCCAGTCCCGCCACGAGCGCGATTCCGAGGCTGAGGACCGTCTTGAT
>JAGQIY010000848.1 GCA_020430865.1 Myxococcales bacterium | reverse complement strand
TTGCGCCCCGCTGTCTGTCATGTGAGAGACTCGCGCACATCAGTGACATTCCGTAAGGAATTGTTGTTTTGGCGGCGCGTCTTCCGGTCGTCGTGTCGCCGAGGTGCGAGCGTCAGGTGGTGCTGCGATGGGCAGGCCGACACGAATCGGCCAATGAAAGCACCATCTTGGTCAGTCGCACTGGACGCTTGAGACTTGAAGTGTCGCGCTCAGCCAGCGACGACCGAGCGATTCGTCCAACCAGATGCGGCACTTGCGAGCATCTGAATGAGCTTCGGATCGCAGCGCTCTTGAACAAGCAAACGCTCGTAATGCATCTGTGCCGCGCGGTTTCGTGTGAGCCACAGACGCTGAGAGCCCCGGGTGGCCACACTCGCCGCTATTCGGATAATCGACACTCTACCAGACCAGTTCCATCGACGCTGACGGGGGTGTCGCGTACGCTAGGAGTAGGGTGACCCACAAGCTGGCCCGCATCGAGATGGAGCGGACGAACGGGGATTCGCGCTACGCGTATTACCTGAGGTCCAAGAACCAGGAGTTCCGGCTGGAGCTCGGGGAGTGCTTTGTTGGTCGCAATCCCGCGTGCCAGATCGTGCTCGTGGACCCTCGTGCGTCGCGAAATCACGCGGTGCTGCGCATCACGGAGCGGGCCGTCGTGCTGCAGGATCTGGACAGCGCGAATGGTGTCTATCTGAACGAGGAACGCATCGAGCGTCCCGAGAAGCTGCGCCACGGTGATCGCATCGTGATCGGTACGCAAGAGTTCATCTTCGCGGTGGAAGACACCTCGCCGGACTCTGCTTCTATTTCCGTGGAGGAAATAAGCGGGGTAGTCACTCCGCCTGACGTCCCTGCGATGTCGTCGACGGTGGACGGCGATCCGCTGGACTACCTCGGGCGTCTCGCGGACAAGATGCTCGCGCTCGGTCGCGTCGAGGCCGCCGAGCGGGTGCTCGGTGCTCACCTGCGAGAGATCGAGGGCCTGGCTCGCAGTGGTGCGCCCGTGGTCGCCACGGACCTGATGCTGGCTGCGAAGTATGCGCTGCGGCTCGCTGGCGCGGCCTGCGCGCCCGAGTGGGCGAACTACACGATCCGGCTCTACGCGCTCGCACGTCGTCCCATGCCGACGCCGGTCTCCACGGAGCTTGGCGCATTGCTGCGGCGGATCCCGCATGTCGATCGGCAGTTGATGGTGCGATATCAAGAGTTTCTGGCGGCTCACATGCACCAGATGGCTCCCGCGGATCGCGAGCTGTGTCATCAAGTGTTGGCATTGCCGCCGCCGTTGTAGACTGAGGTCGTGAGCGCACTACCGCGCAAGACTTCCACCTTGGAAGGGCTCTCACCCGGCGCCCGGCTCGGCCGCTACCTCCTCGGGGAACGCTTGGGAGTGGGCGGTGCAGCGACCGTGTACCTGGCGAGACTCCAGGGGCCGCTGCAGTGGCAGCGCTTGCTTGCGCTCAAGGTCGTGCACCCCCACCTCCTCGGCGACCCGCGCTTCGTCGACATGTTCGTGGACGAGGCAAACCTGGCGGTCCGGCTCAATCACCCGAACATCGTCCATGCCTACGAGCTCGAGCGGGTCGACTCGCAGCTCCTGCTGGCAATGGAGTACCTCCACGGTCAACCGCTGTCCGAGGTGTTGCTGCGGACGACTCAGCTGGGCCGCAGGCTCGACTGGGACCTCGTCGCCTGGGCGGGCGCCAAGGTTGCGGACGCGCTGGGCTACGCCCACGAGCTACGGGACGATGGCGGCAATCCCCTGTCCATCGTCCACCGCGACGTCAGCCCCCACAACATCTTCGTGAGCTACGACGGACACATCAAGCTGATCGATTTCGGCGTCGCGCGTGCCATGGGGCGCCTCGCGGAAACAGGGCATGGACGACTGAAGGGCAAGTTCCGCTACATGGCGCCAGAGCAGGTGACCTCTCGCGATTTCGACCACAGGGTGGACCTCTTCGCCCTGGGCGCGAGCCTGTACGAGAGCCTCGCCGGTGAGGCGATGCTGCGCGGCGACGACGAGGTCGAGGTGCTGAACCAGCTGATCTTCGGCGAGGCTCCTGATCTGGCGCTGGTGTTTCCCGAGCTTCCGGATTCCGCTCGGCAGGTGTTTGCCAAGGCGCTCTCGCGTGAGGTGGGCACACGCTTTCAGTCAGGGCACGAGCTGTCGAAGGCGCTGCGTGACGTGCTCCCGGACGACGAGGAAAGCTACGCGGCCCGCTGGTCGAGCTTGCTCATGGAGTTATTCCCTGAGGAAATTAAGGCCCGGATCGAGGCGCTGCGTGTGCTCAAGGACGATGAGTGGCCGGCGAGCCTCGTGCCCCCGGCGCTGGTGCCTGGGCTGGATGTCACCGAGCATGATGTCGCCGTTCCGCGTGGGAGTCCTCCGCCAGCGGTGAAGGAGACCGGGGGCATCACGGCTTCGCCATCGCGGTGGCGGGGCCTGGTGGTCGGGATCGCGTTGCTCGGCGTCACGCTGCTGGTTGGTGGTGTCGTTTGGTCCCGCGTCCTGACCGAGACGGCGCCCGCCGAGGGCGCTCGGAGCGCCGAGGTGACGCTGGACCTGTCGGTGCAGCCGCCCGTCGCGGCCGAAATCCTCGTTGATGGGACGCTGGTGGATGCGCGGCCCCCGCGAGTGAAACTGCCGCGAGGTGACCGGAGGGTGATCGTCGAGGTGAAGGCGCCGGGCTTCCGAGACGCGAAGCTCGAGGTGATCCCGGATCGCGACGTGTTCCTGGTGGTGCCCCTGGTTTCGCTACCACCGAAGACGCCGGCTCCGGAGCCTGGGCCCGACCTGGCGGGAGCGAGTCCAGCCGCTTCTGAGGGGCAGCCCAAGGCGGCAAAGGGGCCCGTGGGCCGACCTGCTGCGACCCACGAGGCCGCGCCGAGCGCCAAGACTGCCCCAAACCGAGACCCTCTGGTCACCGACAATCCGTTCTGAATTCGCGTCGCGCAATCCGCGTGCTTGGGTTGTAGGCTGTGAGGCGAGCGATGGCGCGTGGACTGAGGACGACGAGGACGAGCCTTTTGCGAAAGGCCTTCGCGGGAGGCTTCGTGCTCGCGCTTGGGGTCTGGACTCCTGGAGCGCTCGCGCAGAGCGCAGGGGACTCGGGCTGCACCACCGCCGTCTGCGGAAAGGAGCGCTTCCAGCGGGGGGTCGAGGCGTATCAAGCCGGAGCGTACGCCGAGGCCATCGAGAATTTCCGCGCGGCACTAGCGGTGAAGCGCCACCCCTCGATCCTGCTCAATCTTGGGCTGGCGGAGATCCGCGCGGGCCAGCTGATGGTCGGGATCGGACACCTGCGGGAGGTCGAGACCGACGCCGAGGCGAAGCCCGAGATGAGGAAGAGCGCGCGTGACGAGCGCCTGGCTGCCGAGGCGAAGACGGCGTGGGTACAGCTCGACGCTGGTGATGGGGTCGAGCTGGAGATCGACGGTCAACCTGCCGAGCTAGGGGCGCGGGGCACGCAGCTCGATCCTGGGAAGCACCAGCTCAAGCTGACTCGTGGCAGCGTGGTGCTCGAACGGCCGGTGGAGCTTTCCCCAGGTGAGACGCTGCGAGTGAGCTTCGACCGCGCGCGGGAGCTGGTGCTGGTGATGCCAGCGGGAGACGGTCGGTCCCGGGACGGGGGCGCTTCGCAGGATTCGGTGTCCGACACGAAGCCGCTGTCTCCGATCTGGTTCTACGCGGGGCTCGGAGCCACGGTGGTCGTTGGTGGTCTCGCCACCTGGAGCGCGCTCGACACCCAGAGTGCCCACGACGCCTACGAGCAAGATCTGCCCAGGCTGACCCAGGGGCAAATCAACCAGCGCGTGGACGATGGGCACGCTCTCGAACGTCGCACGAACTGGCTGCTCGCAGGGACCGCCTTCGCTGGCATCGCAACCGGGATCCTCGCTGGTTTCTTCGTGGATTGGGGGGGAGGGGGAGCGCGCACTGGTCCCCACGCGCGAGTTGCCGCAGGGATCAGTCCCGACGCGAGCTTTCTGGCTGTCTCGGGCGGTTTCTGAAGGACGAGGACCTCAACTGCACTGAATGCAGTTGCAGGAGTCGCCACAGTCCATGCTCGGCTGGGACGAGCCGTTGCACTGTGCCCTGCAGGCGCGCGCGCCGCAGCTCAGAGTCGCGCCATCACACACCTTGTTCCCGCTGTTGCAGTCAAGCTCGCAGCGACCGCCAGCGCAGCTCAGCGTCGTGCCAGAGCAAGCCTGGTTGCCGTCGCACATCACCTGGCAGTCGTAGTCTTCTTCACAGGTGAGCCTGGAGTTCTCGCAGATCTTGTTGCCGCTGCAGTTGACCCGACAGGCGAACCCCGCGGGGCAGATCAGCTCGGCGTTGGCGCAGTTGGTGCCGCAGTTGATGATGCAGACACCGTTCGAGCAGCTGCTGCACACGTTGGGGCACGCGCCGCCCGGGGCCTGGACCCCGTCATTGCAGTTCGCAATCCCCGCGGAACCTCCGGTGCCGCCGCTCGCGCTGCTCCCCGCGTTCCCGCCGGCGCTGCTCCCCGCGTTCCCGCCGGCGCTGCTCCCCGCGTTCCCGCCGCTTCCGGCGTTGCCGGCACCTGCCCCGCTGCCACCTTGCGCTGCGCCCGCCTCACCGCCCTGCGAGCCACCCGCGCCCGTGCCGTTGCCGCTTCCACCCTGTCCTGCGTTCCCACCGCCGGTTCCACCTGCGCCGGCCGCACCGACTTGAGCTTCCGGGGGCGTATCGGGAAACAAGCTGCAGCCCAGCGCGATGACGCTCGCTGCGATCCAACCAGCTCTCAAGCCTCGCAACTCGGGTAGTGTGACATGTCGAGTGCCCCCACCCAGCGCAAGTTCTTGAATCTAGGATCCTTTCTCCAAGCGCAGCCGCGGCCGCACGTTCGAGAGCGGCAGCTGGGCTCCTGCCGCAGGACCCGGGTTTGCACACACTCCTGAAACCTGATAGTAACTCTCTGGCGAGTTACTAGAGCCCGTCCGGTAACCCACCATCATCCAGCGAGCGGCGCAGGGGCACGTCCACCGGTGCTGACCAGGGAGGTTGTCATGCATCAGACGATGAGGTTCGTGAGGCTGCTGGGGGTGCTGTTGGTTGGGGCGAACCTCTCCGGGTGTGCGCTGAGTGAGGAGACCGCCGGGGACGATTTGGGAGTCGGCGGGAGCTATCCGGATCGGGATGGGGGCGCGAAGCCGGAGTACCCCGAGTGCAACGGCGCCCTGGGCAGTGGCGTCAGCGGCAGCGCGGCGAGTGGCAGCGGCGCGAGTGGAAACGGGAACTGCGCCGACGGCGGCGCCGGTGCGAACGGCGGCAGCGGTGGCAACGGTGGTTCCGCGGGGGAAGAAGACGCGGGTCCTCCCCCCCCACCCTGCAACGAGCACACCTTCTCCTATACCGATGCGAACGCGACGCAGGTGCTGGTGACCGGTTCGTTCAGCAGCTGGGCAGCCACGACCGCCGGTGGTGCCCTCGAGCTCCTGGACGATGGCGTCGGGAACTTCAGCCTGACGACTCAGGCGCTGCCTCCAGGTACCCACCAGTACAAGTTCATCGTCGACGGCAACTGGGTGACGGATCCCGACAACACCACCCAGGTGGACGACGGGTTCGGTGGGACGAACGCTCAGATCACTCTCTGCACCACCGAATGCGGGGACACGGCTGCCTTCGACTGGCGTGACGCTGTGATGTACTTCGCGATGGTCGACCGTTTCAATGATTCGGACGGTCAGTCCCAGCCCGTGAGTGGTGTCACCGGGGGGAACGCCGCCACGGGGCCGAGCGGCCAGTACGCTGGAGGTGATCTCAAGGGGGTCACCGACAAGCTCGGCTACCTATCGGATCTGGGTGTAACGGCGCTCTGGGTGTCGGCTCCCTACGAGAATCGCAATTCCGCGGGGCAAGCAATCGATCCGAACTCGGACTCCCACACGTACTCCGCCTATCATGGCTACTGGCCTTCTCCGGACAACATCGACTACTCGAATCCCAGCGCTCCTTCCCCGGCGCCCAAGGTCGAGTCGCGCATCGGCACCAGTCAGGATCTGAAGACCTTGGTCGACTCTGCTCACGGCACGACCGGAGCCAACGGCCAGGGGATGAAGGTGCTGTTCGATTACGTGATGAATCACGTGGACATCGACTCTGGGCTCTACCAGGCGCACAGCGCTTGGTTCGCTCGCAAGCAGGACAACAGCATCGCACTGTGCGGCCCGGAGAACCTGTGGGACGACCCGTACTGGGGCACGCGTTGCGCGTTCACCGACTACCTGCCGCCGTTCGACTTCGACAATGCTGCGGCTCGTGCTTGGTCGGTGAGCGACGCGATGTGGTGGGCGCAGGAGTATGGCATCGACGGCTACCGTCTCGACGCCATCAAGCACGTGCCGCTGAGCTGGCTCCAGGACCTGCGCGCCCGCCTGAACAGCGACGTCCAGAGTCCTGCAGGCGATCGCTTCTACCTGGTGGGTGAGACCTTCGCCTACGATGACCGCGACCTGCTCAAGAAGTACGTCGACCCGAACACCATGCTGGATGGGCAGTTCGACTTCCCATTCAAGGCGCGGCTCTGCGAGGCGGTGTTCACCAACGAAGGCTCTCTCGATGGCTTCGCCGACTGGATGGCGGGCAACGACGGCTTCTACGGGAGCGATGCCATCATGACGACGTGGATCGGCAACCACGACATCCCTCGCGCGATCCACTTCGCGAGTCGTCAGATCGGCAACTGTCGCGAAGGCTCGAGCCCTGGAAACGGTTGGGCAGCGCAGAGCTTCATGCAACCGACGGACGCCGCACCGTACGAGCGCCTCGGGGTCGCCTTCGCGATCATGCTCACCAACCCGGGCATCCCGCTGATCTACTACGGAGACGAGGTGGGGCTGGCGGGCGGTGGCGATCCAGACAACCGGCGTATGATGCCGTGGAGCGGCCTGAACTCCCATCAGCTCGCGCTGCGTGACGACGTGACCGCTCTGGCTCAGCTCCGGGGCTCGCACCCCGTGCTCACTCGAGGGGCGCGCACCAACATCAGCAAGAGCAAGGACACCTGGGTGTATCGGCGCAGCGGGTGTGAGGAGAGGGACATCATCGTCGCCATCAACCGCGCCGATGGCGCTCAGTCCGTCGACATTCCGGCGGGGAGCTACACCGATCTGATGCAGGGCGGGAACACCCAGGGCGGCAGCGTGAGCCTCCCGGCGCGCTCATTCCTGGTGCTCGAAGCGCAGTAGTTCGACGTTGCGGCGCGCCGCGCCGCCTGCCATGCATTTCGGCATGCAGCGGCGTGCCTCTGGCCTCCTCGGTGTCGCCGCGCTGCTGCTGACGGGCTGCGGTGCTGGCTCCAGCGCGCCCGACGAGCCAGCGGGCTTCGACGATTGGCGCGACGCCATCGTCTACCAGCTGTTGGTCGACCGCTTCGACGATGGCGATCCGGGCAACGACGTCCAGGGAGACGTTGGCACGGAGCCGGGAGATCTCGCGCGCTTTCAAGGCGGGGACTGGCTGGGGGTGAGGCAGCGCTTGCCGTACCTCGAGGAACTCGGCATCAACACCCTCTGGATCAGTCCGGTAGTGCGCAATGTAGACCGTACGGAAACGCAAGACGGCTATCATGGCTACTGGGCGCTTGACTTCGACGCGCCCAATCCCCGTTTCGGTAGCCTGGAGGATCTCGAGCACCTGGTGCGAGACGCCCACGCGCGGGGAATGCGGGTGATCATCGACGTCGTCACCAACCACACCGGGCGCGTCTTCAACTACGACCTGAACCGCGATGGCGAGGTGACGCCGGATGAAGTCGAGCCGGCCTACTCCAGCGAGGCACCGATCGATGCGCCGCTGATCTGGCGTTCGTGTCTCGGAGGTGCGGATGATTGCGAGACCCTCACCCCCCACTGGACGCGCAACGGTCGCTCGACGGCGCTGAGCGTGAGCGACTTTCGGCGCCGTGGCGCCGGCGGGTTCGGCGACGACTCCCAGCTATATGGTGACTTCCCGACGGGACTCCGCGATCTCGACACGGCGCAGGACGGTGTGGTCGAGGCCCTGGTGGAGACCTACCTCGAGTGGGTCCGGAAGACAGACGTGGATGGCTTCCGCGTCGACGCCGTCCCACACGTCGAGCAGCCCTTCTGGGCGAAGTTCGGCGCGAGGCTGCGTGAGGGGCTGGATGCGGAAGGCAAGCACGGGTTCCTGTTGCTCGGCGAGGTGTTCAATCGTGACCCGGCGGTGCTCGCGAGCTACACGGATCGGGACGAGCTCGACACGGTCTTCGATTTCGCCTTCAAGTTCGATCTGGTCGATCGAGTGCTACTCGGAGGCGCGGCGCCAAGCCTCGCGCGGCAGATCCTCGAGGGAAACCGGTCATATTTCCCCGTGGAACCTCAGCCTCAGGGCGCCGGTCTCGACCCCTGGGCGCTGCGCTTGGTGTTTGCTGACAACCACGACGTGTGGCGCGTCCGGGGTCAGATTGACGACCCCTTCGCGACGGACCTGGTGATGACGGCGGTGTTCGGCGCCGACGGCATTCCAGCGGTCTATTACGGTACGGAGCAGGACTTCAAGGGTCGGGGCGGCCACGAGTCGCGGGAAGTGATGTGGACCACTGGTTTCCCTACGGATGGTACGACGTTCAGGGTCGTGCAGGCGCTCTGCGCCTTGCGCAAGCGCGAGCCGGCGCTGCGATATGGCAGCCTGCGCGTGCTGTACGCGTCCGACCACGGAGGCATGGACAGCGAGCGGGACGCGGGGATTCTGGTCTGGCAGCGAGAGTACGCGGGGCGAAGGTTGCTGGTGGCGCTGAATGGTCACGCGCTTCAGAGCTCTCGGGCGTCGTTCCGTACCGACTACGCGGAGGGCACGCGGCTGTATGACGCGCTGCGCGGGGAAGAGGTCACCCAGGCGCAGGCGGTGGGGCAAGTCAGCCTCGAACTGCCACCACGCGGTGCGTTGATCTTGGTTCCGCGCTGAAAATGCTTGCGCGCCTCGCGCCAGCCGATGGCGGATGCGGCGCCGGGCGCACGGTGTAGGCTCCGCCCGTGGCCATCAGTGTCTTCGAGCTGTTCAGCGTCGGCATCGGTCCCTCGAGCTCTCACACCGTCGGCCCGATGCGCGCAGCGCGTCGCTTCGCCAAGGGCCTCGAGCGCGACGGACTGCTGCTGCAGGTCGCGCGGGTGAAGGTGGAGCTGTTCGGCTCACTTGGGCACACGGGAAAGGGCCATGGCTCCGACGCCGCTGTGGTCATGGGACTGCTCGGTGAACGCCCAGAGGCTCTCGAGCCCGACGGAGTGCCGCGGGCACTGTCAGCGATACAGGCATCTGGACAGCTCGCGTTGCTGTCCGCTCATCATGTGAAATTCCGCATGGAATCAGACCTGGTGTTCCACCGACGTGAGCGTCTCCCGGTGCACCCCAACGGGATGCGCTTCATCGTCTACGACTCGGGCGCGAGGGAGATTCGTCGGCGCGAGTTCTACTCAGTGGGCGGCGGCTTCGTGGTCGGGGGCGACGTGGACGAAGACACGCCGCTGGTCGAGGTCGAGGACGGCGCGCTGCCTCATGCCTTCACGTCGGGAGATCAGCTGCTGGAGCAGTGCAAGGACACGGGCTTCTCCATCAGCACCCTGATGCTGGAGAACGAGAAGGTGTGGCACAGTGAAGAGCAGATCCGAGCCGGCTTGCTGGAGCGCTGGTCAGTGATGCAGGCCTGCGTCAAACGCGGCTGCGAACGCGAAGGGATTCTGCCGGGCGGCCTGAGGGTACGTCGCCGTGCGGCAACGATTCACCGCCGACTCAAGCAAGACGCCCGCGGCGATCGTGACCCGCTGCTGGTGATGGACTGGGTGAACCTCTTCGCCCTGGCGGTGAACGAAGAAAACGCCGCCGGGGGACGCGTGGTGACAGCGCCGACCAACGGCGCCGCGGGCATCGTGCCGGCAGTGCTCCACTACTACACTCGGTTCTGCCCCAATGCCGATGAGGACGGCGTCGTGCGCTTTCTGCTGGCGGCCGGGGCGATCGGCATGCTCTACAAGCTCAACGCGAGCATCAGCGGCGCCGAGGTCGGATGCCAGGGTGAAGTGGGCGTCGCGTGTTCGATGGCCGCGGCGGGGCTAACCGAGGCGCTCGGTGGCACGCCGCTGCAGGTGGAGAACGCCGCCGAGATCGGCATGGAGCACAACCTCGGACTCACCTGTGATCCCGTGGGCGGACTGGTGCAGGTCCCCTGCATCGAACGCAACGCCATGGGCGCCATCAAGGCGATCAACGCCTCGCGCCTCGCCCTGCAGGGCGACGGTCAGCACAGCATCTCCCTCGACAAGGTGATCGCGACGATGCGCGCGACCGGCGCGGACATGAAGACGAAGTACAAGGAGACCGCCCGTGGCGGTTTGGCGGTCAACATCATCGAGTGCTGAACCTCCCCCCCAAACCTCGGGGCAACCCCGCGACAAGACGGCTGAAACCTGCGCGCTCGCATGGACGGGCTGGGAATGTGTGCAGTGATTTCGAAAATTCAGGCGAATTGAGCTAGGTTCAGCGCGTGGTCAAGCGCTACTCCCTCGAAGCTCTGAAGCGCCTGCGCGAGCAGCGGGTCGAGGAGCAAGCCGAGCGGGTCGCCGAACAAGTGCGCCTGGTGGCTCAGGCCGAGCGGGCGGCGCTCGAGGCGACCGGGCAACGCAAGCAGCTCGAGAAGCAACTCGCGGAGGAACGCAGCCTGGAGGCGGCGAGGCTCGCGAGGGGAGAAGCGACGGTGCAGGACCTCGCCTTCCAGGCCAGCTGGGAGACTCAGGCCGCTCGGCGTATCGAAGGCGCGCGCGGCAACGAGAGACGCCTGGCCGAGAAGCTAGTTGCCGCAAGGAAAGAAGAGGCGGCGAGGCGCCAGGAGCTCGCGCTGCGCGAGGGCGAAGCCAGGGCCGTGGAACGTCACAAGCAGACCTGGCAGGCCGAGGTGAGTCGCGCGGAGGAGCTCGCGCTCGAGGAGCAAGCGCTCGACGCATGGACCGTCAAGCAGCGAGGACGTGCCTGATGCAGTGGTGGTTCGGGGAAGGGCGGGGGTTAGGACCGCTAGGGCTGCCCGTGCTGCCGCTCGCCGTGCTCATGGCCTGCAGCGGTCCAACCGCACCTCCAGCGGGGCACGGCGTGCAGACGCCGATCGGCCTCGACGCAGGTGCCGGTCCCGAGGCTGACGCCTCGGAGCCCCCCAAACCCAGCGCAGATCGCTTCGATCTCGAGCAGTTCACGCCGCTCCTGGCGCTCCCGAGCTTGAGCAAGGCCCGCGCCGCGGTGGAGCGAGGGCAGCCTGGTGCGGCGGTGAAGATCGTCGAAAAGGTTTTCTCTGAGGAAAAAGCGGGTTTGAGCTCCGAGGAGCGCGCGAGCTGGGAGTACCTGGCCGGGCGTCTGCATGAGCAGGCAGGCAGCACGAAGGAAGCGACGGTGGCCTACCAGCGCGCGGCGGCGGAACCGGAGTGGCCCTTGAGCAACTACGCCAAGCTCGGCGTGGCGCGCTCGCTGACGAGGCTGCACAAGTTCGACGACGCCCTGCTGTGGCTGGAGAAGGTCAAGCCCGAGGCGCCCATCGACGATGACCTCGACCTCTTGATCGCCGAAGCGGCGAAGGGCGCAGGCAAGGTCGACACCGCGATCCGCCACTGGACCGCGCACCTGGAGTCGCGGGACCGCCCAGCGGATCGGCTGAACGTCGCGTTGCGGCTCTCCAGCGCGCTCCTCGAGCGCGCCGAGGCGCGGCCGGAGACGTCGGTCGAGGATCGCCTCCAGGCCCTGCGCTGGGCGAGGCGGGTTCGCATCGAGAATCCCCGAGGAGACGCGCGGAGGCGCATGGCGGAGCAGCTCGAAGCCAAGGCGCTGAGCGCGTTGCCTGAGGACAAGCGCAAGCAGCAGCAGAAGCTCAGCCTGGATCTGGAGCTGGTGCGCATCCGGTCCTTGCTGGACGCCGGCTACGACAAGGCCGCGGACGAGGCCGCGGAGGCGGTGCTGAGCGAGCAGCCGGCGTCGGTACGATACTCTGAGATCGGCTGTGAGATCCTGCTGCTGAAGGCCAAGGCGCTCGCTTCCAAACGGAAACACGGCGAGGCCGCTGACGCGCTGGCCGAGCCCATCCGCCGCTGCAAGGGCGACGACCTGCGAGCGCGCCTTCTTTACCTGGCCGGCGTCTACGCGTCGCGCGACGGGCGTCACACGCAGGCGGTTCAGCGCTTCACCCAGCTCGAGAAGGAGGCACCAGCCCACCGCCTCGCGGACGACGCGCGCATGAAGGCCGCCTATAGCTACTATGAACTCGGCGTAGAGAAGAAGTTCACGGAGCTCCTGAGCAGCATGGATCGCGACTACCCCGAGGGCGACATGGTGCTCGATGGGGTCTTCCGTCTCGCCATGCGACGCATCGAGAAGGGCGACTGGCCGGGAGCGGCGCAGGTGCTCGAGCGCGCCGCCAAGCTCGGCGAGTTGAGGGACGGCGCGCGCGGGCGCGAGTACGCCGGACGCGAACGCTACTTCTGGGCGCGCGCGTTGATGCAGCTCGGCGAGACGGAGCGCGGCAAGGCGGAGTACGAGGCCATCGTGCGCGAGCTTCCGCTCTCTTACTACATGCTGCTCGCTTACTCTCGCCTGAACGAGATCGACGCGCAGCGCGCGGCGCAGGTGCGAGATGAGGCCATGGAGAGCTCCGCGCGGCAACCGTTTAGCTTCGAGCGGCGGCCGGAGTTCAAGGAGCCGGGCTTCGTGCGTGCGCTGGAGCTGTCGCGAGTGGGTGACCTGGCGAACGCGAAGCGCGAGATCAGCGCCATGGGTATCGTCAAGCGCGGCGCTGCTCCCGCGGTGCTCTGGGGGATCGCGTTGCTCTACGCTCGTGCTGGTTCGGCGAACCTGAGTCATGGCGTGGCGCGTGGTCTGCTCACCGACTGGCCGCAGCGCTGGCCAGCGGGTGACTGGATCCAGACGTGGGAGATCGCGTTTCCGCGTCCTTATTTCCCGACGGTGCAGCGCAACGCGAAGCTGACCGGAGTCAGTGAGAGCCTGGTCTACGCCGTGATGCGCGAGGAATCGGCCTTCGACGCTGACGCCGAGAGTCCGGCCAGCGCCTACGGCTTGATGCAGCTGATCGTCCCCACGGCCAAGCTGTACGCCAAGGGACTGCCCTACGACGCGCGAGCCCTCAAGCGTCCCAGCATCAACATCACGCTTGGCTGCCGCGCGCTCGGGAAGCTCTCGGAGACGTTCGAGCAGCACCCACTGCTCGCCATTCCCGGCTACAACGCGGGGCCGGGGCGACCTCGGCGCTGGTTGAGGCAGCGACCGAACCTGGATTTCGATCTATGGGTGGAAGCGATCCCGTACTCGGAGACACGGCGCTACACCCAACGAGTGCTCGCAAGTCGCGCCGCCTACACCGTGCTCTACGACACCGCGAACTCGGAGCAGAGCCTGCTCCTCCCCCTGCGCATCAAGAACTAGGGGGGGAAAGACCCTGCCGAGCAAGACCATCGCCCTCGCCCTCGGGGGCGGGCGAGTTTTGCAGCGAACTACGGAGACAGGACACTAGGGCGATCCCACGCACGTGCGAGGGTGCGCGTGGTGGGGGTGAGCGCATGAGGGGCCTCTCGCTGGCTTCTGCTATGCTCTGAGTGGCGTGGCTGATCCTCCATCGGTTCGGTTTCGAGCGGCCCACTCGTTCGGCGTGGTGAGCGATCGCGATGCGGTGCGCGCTGCGCTGTCAGGGCTTTGCGCGGAACTGTCAGAGCGAACTGGGTTGATCTTCTTCGGGCATGTCGTGCGCTCCTACGCCGCGCTGCTCGCGGACGTGAAACAGAAGCGCATCGATTTTGCCTGGGCACCGCCGCTGGTCGCCGCGGAGCTGATCCAGGCGGGGGTGGTCGAGGCATTGGTGACCTCGCGGCGCGAACCAAGCAGCCTGTTTCACTCTGCGTTGTTCGTTCACCGGGACTCGGGGCTGATCGAGGTGGCGGATCTGGAGGGCAAGCACGTGGGCTGGGTCGACAGCGCCAGCGCCGCTGGATACGCCGTGCCGAGACGTTGGCTCGCGGATCGTGGCTTCGATCTAGCTGGCTTCTTTGGGCGTGAGAGCTTCTTGGGCACGCACGCCGCGGTCGCGCGGGCGGTGTTCGAGCGCCGCGTCGATGTCGGCGCGACCTACGCCATTCTGGACGCAGGGACGCGCAAGACGCGCGACGGGGGCTGGAGCGAAGTCGCCATCCCGGATGCAGGCGTCCACATCGTGTCCCTGGCCGGAACGGTGCCGGCGGATTGCGTCGTCGGGGCTACCGAGCTGCCTCCGTCGAGTCGAGCCAAGGTGCGCTCGGCGCTGGTCGAGCTGGGTGCCAGCGCGTCCCCGGCGCTGCAGAAGGTCTTTCGGACCTCTGGCTTTGAGCTTGCGAACCCGGGATACACGGGAGCGCTGGCTCGACTCAGCGTCGTGTGAGTCTAGCGCTGGTGCTTCGCCTTCCACTCCGCATACGGCATGCCGTAGATGATCTCTCTTGCCTGTTCCTTGTCGAGCTCGACGCCGCGCTCCGCCGCGGCCGCTTGGTACCACTTCGCGAGGCAGTTTCGACAGAAGCCGGCGAGGTTCATGACGTCGATGTTCTGAACGTCGCTGCGCTCGCGGAAGTGCTCGACGAGCTGGCGAAACGCCGCGGCTTCGATCTGGGTACGCAGGGCAGCGTTCACTTCCAGGCCGCTCTCTGAAGGCAGGGCGCTCTCTGAAGGTAGGGCGCTCTCTGAAGGTAGGGCGCTCTCTGAAGATAGGGCGTCTTTCGGGGGTTGGGCATCGTCCATCTACAGAGCATAGAGACGCAGACGAAGAGCGCCAAGCCGACACCCGCCCTCGCCGATCTGGAACTGTGGCTACATTTCGGGCGGCGTCTTGCTACTCTGGTTCAATGAGGCAGCGTCCTCGGAGTCTCTTGCGTGCTCGTTCGACGCAGGGTGTGCCGCTCCTCACTTTCGGGCACCCCAGTCGCGCACCTCACGTGGCAACAATAGTAAATTTCCGCAAGGAAATGAACATTGGGCAACTACGTTGCTGGGAGCGGTCCGAGGTGCACGGGCACGAACTCGTCGAACACACGCGAATGTGGGGGCTTGTGGCACCCAGGCCGGGGGACGATGGCTGACTCCGACGACGGTCGCGTATCTGACTCGTCGCATCCCACGAGTGGGCCTGACCCTGACGAAGCGTCAGCTTCCGACTTCGAGATGCACATCCCAGGCCGTCCCTGGCCACCGGATACTCCCGCGCTTCTCCACGCTCCGGTGACAAATTCCGCGAAGAATTGTCGGCCGGCGAACGCTCGTGTTGGACAAGGAATCGAGGTGACCTCTAAGCTCTCGGCCGTGGACTTGGAGCGCGAGAACGCCGAGCTGAGGGCCGACCTCGCTGCGCTCGAACTTCGCCTGACCCAGACGTTCACCCAGAGCACCGCCGTCAAGCTGGTCATCGATCCCCTGGACGGATCGATCATCGAGGCCAATCCAGCGGCGCTCAGCTTCTACGGCTACTCCGCCGAGGAGTTCTCGCGGCTCCGTATCACGGACCTGAACCAGCTGCCGCCCGAGCTCGTGGCCGAGGAGATGCAGGCAGCACGGGAACAGAAGCGTACCTACTTCGAGTTCAAACACCGTCTGAAGAGCGGAGCCGTCCGAGACGTTCAGGTCTACTCCGGTCCCGTGAGGATCGGCGAGCGAGACTGCTTGTACTCCATCATCTGCGATATCACCGACCGCACCCAGCTCGCCGATCAGCTCGCCCATGCACAGCGCATGGACGCCCTGGGACGCCTCGCAGGCGGTGTCGCGCACGATATCAACAATCTGCTGACCGCCCTGGACATGCTGGCGAGCCTGATTCGTAGCGACGTCGAGAACGCCAGGCCGGTGGAGACGCACCTGGAGGAGGTGGAGCAGCTGACCCAGCGCGGCGCGGGTCTGACCCAGCAGCTGCTCGCCTTCTGTCGTCGTCAGATGCTCGAGCCGCGCCTGCTGGACCTGGGAGACGTGCTGAGGGGAGTCGAGACCTTGTTGCGGCGACTGTTGAGCGCCGATTTCGTGCTGCGGATGCGTATCCCCGAGGAACCGCTTCGGATCGTGGCCGACTCTACTCGGCTGGAGCAGGTGCTGCTGAACCTGGTGCTGAACGCGCGGGATGCCATGCCCCGCGGGGGAGAGATCGCGATCAGGCTCGAACGAGTGGTGCCGTCTGCCCGACTGCAGGAAGAGCTCGAGATCGACTGGCGCGAGGCAGTGAAGGTGACCATCGCGGACCAGGGGAGCGGCATGGACGACGAGACCTTGCGCCACGCGTTCGAGCCCTTCTTCACCACCAAACCGTCGGGGGAAGGCACCGGTCTCGGATTGTCGACGGTCTACGGGATCGTCCAACAGAGTGGTGGGCGTATCCGCGTGGAGAGCCAGCTCCGGGTTGGCACGACGTTCGAGCTGTTCTTTCCCGAGGCGCGTGAGCCTGCATTGCTGCCGGAGGTCACTCCGACCCCCGAGCGACCAGCGGGGGGGAGCGAGCGTTTGCTGCTGGTGGATGACGACGACGCCGTACGCAAGACCCTCGTCGCCGTGCTCCGCGGCGCGGGGTATCAGGTCTTGCAGGCGGCGGACGGCGTGGAGGCGTTGGAGCTATTGATTCGGGAGCAGGGGGATCTGGATCTGGTGGTCAGCGACGTGGTGATGCCAAGAATGAATGGGCCAGAGTTCGTGGCGCGCGCGCGCGCGCGCTTTCCGGATTTGCGCGTTCTGTACATGTCCGGCTTCCTGGATCTGCCGAGCGTCGGCTCAGGGCTGAAGGGCGTGGGAGGCGATCCTTTGCTCTCGAAGCCGTTTCCCGCTTCTCGGCTGGTGAGCAAGGTGCGCGCGCTGTTGGACTCTCCGGTGGCGCGCCGTACGCTCGAGTGACCTTGATCTCGGCGCGTACGACCTCGCTCGGCTTCGACGAGCTGTTGACTCTGCTGGTCGAGGAGCGCGTCATCTCGAGCGACACCGCGCGAGCGCTGCTCGACCAGGAGCTGAAGCAGCGGATGGTCGCGGTGCGGATGCGTACCCCGAGTGCTCCTCCGAGCCTGGATGAGCAGCGCCGACTCTCGTCAACGGTATCCGCCTTCGAGTTGATGATCTCCTTCAACGTCAAGGACGCTCACGGTGAACCGATCCGTGAGGATACGCTGGTCGAGTTGTTCGCTCGCAAGGTAGGTGTGCCTTTCGTCAAGCTGGACCCCCTCAAGCTCGACGCGGCCGTGGTCACCTCGGTCTTCTCCAAGCCTTTCGCTCGGAAGCATGGGATGCTGGTCATCGACGCCGACGAGACGCGGGTGCTGGTGGCGACGAGCGATCCATTCAACGCGCTGGCCCTCGAGGCGGTGCAGGATGTCGCTCGCAAGCAGGTCGAGCTCGTCGTCACCCCCCCCCAGCGACATCCAGCGGCTCATCACGGAGTTCTTCGGTTTCCAGCGCTCGGTCGAACGCGCTGAGCAAGATCTGTCGGAGACATTCAACCTGGGGAACCTCGAACAGTTCGTGAGGATGCAATCCGAGCGCGAGATCGAGGCTTCCGACCAGCACGTCGTGAACGCCGTCGAGTACCTCTTCTCCTACGCGTTTCAGCAACGAGCGAGCGACATCCACATCGAGCCCAAACGCAACGAGAGCCTGGTGCGGTTTCGTATCGACGGAGCCTTGCACCAAGTGAACAAACTCCCCGCCGTGGTCCATCGCGCCGTGATCAACCGCATCAAGACGCTCGCGCGCTTGGACATCGGCGAGAAACGGCGACCTCAGGACGGCCGCATCAAGACGGAGTTCCAGCAGAAGCCCGTGGAGTTCCGCGTGTCGACGCTCCCGGTAGCGTTTGGCGAGAAGGTCGTGTTGCGGATCTTCGACCCGGACGTCGTCCACGACGACATCCGCCAGCTCGGCTTCTTCCAGCGTGAGCAGGCCCTGTTCGAGAAGCTCATCACGCGTCCGCACGGAATCGTACTGGTCACCGGGCCCACCGGGTCAGGCAAGACGACCACGCTGTACACCGCACTCCGGCGCCTGGCGAACGATGACGTGAACATCACGACGATCGAGGATCCGATAGAGATGGTCTTCGAGCGCATCAACCAGACCGCGGTGCACCCGAGCATTGGCATCAGCTTCGCTTCGGCCCTGCGCACGATCCTCCGCCAGGATCCCGACATCATCATGGTCGGAGAGATCCGGGACCTGGAGACAGCGCGGAACGCGATTCAGGCGTCGCTGACTGGACACCTGGTCTTCTCGACGCTGCACACCAACGACGCGCCCAGCGCCGTCGCGCGGCTCCTTGACCTGGGTATGGAGAACTTCTTGCTCGCCTCGACTCTCAGCGGCCTCATCGCCCAGCGTCTGGTGCGTCGCGTATGTTCTGGCTGCGCCATCGAGCGCTCGCTCACCGACGCCGAACTCACCCAGCTCGGAGGGCTGCTGGACGTCACGGGGGGCGCGCTGCCGCTGATTCGCGAGGGCGAAGGCTGCATCGATTGTCGCCACACGGGGTACAAGGGGCGTCAAGGGATCTTCGAGATGTTCGAGGTCAATGAGGCCGTGCGAGAGCTGATCATGCGCCGCGCGAGCGTTGACGAGATCCGTCGGCAGGCGCGCAGCGACGGCATGCTGAGCTTGCGTGAAGCGGCTGTCCAGAAGCTGCTCGCCGGTGAGACGAGTGTGGGTGAGGTCCTGAAGGTCACCGCCGTCGATTGAAAGTTGCCCCGTGGAAACCGTGCGCGAGCGATCTGGTTGACGAAGCAGCGCCCGGTCCCTATGACCCCCTCGCCGCCTGGGTCCCGTTTCTGGGGTGCGACGCCGGCTCCCCACTCGGCACACGAAGACGTATGCAGATCTCGCCGCTCGCTATCGGGTCGTACCCTGCCTCCGCGTCGGCGCTAGCGTCCTGGAGCAGCAAATGGCTGTCGGATTCCCGGTCGCGTGGATGTCCCGCTGTTCGTCACGCAGCTTTGCTAGTCTCCTGCTGTTTCGGAACCGGGGCCTCAGCCCCTCGGTCGTAGAGAGAATCGCCGTGGAACTTTACGCAGGCTATCGACGGGCAGTGGAGCTGGTTGGGCCCCACTGCGACATCGAGACCCGGCTGCCAGACATCCCGCCGTCGGCGAAGGTCAGAGGCCCGCTGTTTCGTTCCGTTTATCAGGCGCTGGATGCGGACGGGCGACTTGGGCAGTTCCATGAACTGGTGCCGCGTCGCAAGCGTTCTTCTTTTGGGGAGTTTCCGCTCGGAGAGTACTTGATCGAGCTCGCAGCTGCCGGGGCCTTGATGGCGTCGCCCCCGAACCTCCAGCAGGGGATGTTCGACATCTCGCGCACCAACGCTCGGGTCTTCGCCTCCACGCTGATGGGGAGAGCGCTGCTTCGCCTCCTGGCGCGCGATCCCGTGAGGCTGACGGAGCAAGCGGTCGCTGCTCGGCGTCAGATGGCGAACTATGGTGACTGGCGCATGGTGCGCCACGGGCCCCACGACATCGAGATGGTCTACCGAGACGAGTACACGTGGCTGGAGTCGGCGATCGCTGGCGCAGCGGTCGGCACCTTCGAGGCTTGCGACGTCGTTCCGCAAATCGAGACGAAGCTCAGCGATCGCTACAACGGATCTACCCGGATTCGTTGGGAATGAAGCCGATGGCCCGTTCGATCTGAGAGAGCAGCCGCGCCCGCGTGATCGGCTTCTGGAGCACGGGAACGCTCACCTCCCTGAGAAAGGTTTGATACTCCGGCGGGGGATCCGTCGTGACGAAGATGGTCCTCAGTGCGAGATCTGGGCGATTGGTCTGTAGCCATTGCAGCAACGCGCGACCGTCCAGGGAGGCCATCGCTAGGTCGGTGACCACGACGTCGGCGGAGGAGCCTGACAGCAGCAGCTCGATCGCCTCTTGCCCATCGGCCGCCAACAGCACATCGCAGTGCTCCCGGAGTGAACTGGCATAGGCCTTGAGCATTCGCTCGTCTTCGTCCACGGCAAGCACAGCAATGCGCTGGGGGCGACGCGCCGGTGTCTGGCGGAAGCGGGCGGCGTTCTGCATCGCCTTCAGCAGATCGACCCTGCTCGGTCGCTGAATCAAGGCCACGAACGTCGCTCCGACACCGTGAACGGACTCCACCAACAGGTCGCCGTTCATGGTGCGCATGATCGAGCGCGAGATCGACAAGCCCAGACCGGTGCCGAAGTCTTCGCGCTTCGTCGTGAAGAAGGGATCGAAGATGTGTTCGATGGTCTCGTGGGGGATGCCCGGGCCCGTGTCGGAGATCGACACGGCCACCGCATCTTCATCCGCACGGATAGACACGCGGATGCGGTGCACCGGTCGCTGCACCTCGCGCACGGCGTGCGCGGCGTTGATCAGCACGTTGGTGAACACCTGCGTGAGTCGGGTGCGGGAGGCCACGACGGGGGGCACGTCCGGCGCGTAATCTCGCTCGAGGGCTGCGAAGGGTGTGATCTCACGACCCACGATCCGGATCACCTGATCCATGAGCTCGGGGAGGTGAACCACTTGAGGCTCTTCGCGATCGTCGGGGCGCGCAAAGACCTTCAGATCCCGTACGACGCTCGCGATCGTCTCGGACGCGGACAGCACCTCGTCTACGAGCTCGTTGGCCTCGTGAGACGGCACACCGGTGCGCATGCTCTGAGCCAACTCTTCCAGCACCTCGAGACTGGCGCCCTGGTTTCGCTCGACGAGCGCCCTGACTCGGCTCCGAGCGTCGAACAGGGGACCGAGCTGGACGCGGATCGCCTCGACGGTGAGCATCAGGGCTGCCAGCGGATTGTTCACTTCATGCGCAACACCCGCGACTACGGTACCCAGGGCTGCGAGCTTCTCCGATTGAACGGCCGACGCCTGTAGCCGCTCCTGATGGCGTCGCAGCCGTGCGCGCAGGTGGACGCGATCGAGAAAGGCCAGCACGCTCCGCTGACTCGGGAGCTGGTCTCCGAGCGTCTGCGCGTCATCGGCGCCAGCCTCGATCGCCGAAAGCGTTCCGGACTCATCTGGGCAGTACACACCAAGCGGCCTGCCCCCGTGGCTCAAGCGAGCCTGGCGCACAGCATCGATGACCGGGAGCTCGGCTGTTTCAATTTGACAATTGCGCGACGCGGGCAGGCCTTCGACCATCCGAGCGAGATCAACCGTGACGGTTGCGTCGAACACCAGCAGCAGCGTGTGCGGAGCATCAGCAGGGAAGTGCGAGTCCACTGGCGGA
>JAGQIY010000847.1 GCA_020430865.1 Myxococcales bacterium | reverse complement strand
GACCCGGTGATCCGCGCTCAGGCTGACGGTGACGACGGGAGTGGCCCGGATCTCTCCAGACCTCACCCAGGGCCGCTCGACGATCTTACCAAAGCCGACGATGGCGACCTGTGGCGGATTGACCACGCCGAACACGGTCTCTACGCCGCGCTCCCCCATGCTGGTCACGGTGACCGTGGCATCCGTGAACTCGCTGGAGCGCAGCTGTCCCCGTCGCGCACGCTCCACCAGATCTCGGAAGTCGATCATCAGCTGGCCCAGCGACTTCGTGTCCGCCGAGTGGAGGGCCGGCGCGACCAAGCCGCCGCCTCGGAGGGCGATGGCCGCCCCGACGTGGATCTCCGGGTTGTGCACGACCCCTTGCTCCCAGCGCCCGTTCAGATCGGGAAACTCCCGCAGCGCCAGCGCCGTGGCCTTCACGAAGGCCACCCCGGGAATCAGGCGCTCGGGCGGCGGACGCCCGGCGTTGTGCGCGTCGAGCCACGCGGAAAGGGTCGAGACGTCCAGCGACGTGCTGACGTAGTAGTGAGGGATCTCGCGCTTCGAGCGACTCATCGCCGCAGCGATGGCGGCGCGCATGCGCGCTTTCGTGTCTGCGGGCTCGAGAGCAGGAGGAGCGGGCGCCCGAGCGTTCGAGCCCACCCGATCTGATGCCGCGCGGATATCATCGAGCTGGATCGCTCCGCCTCGACCGCTGCCTTGAACCCCGGCGAGGTCGACCTCCAGTTCACGCGCCAGGCGCCTGGCCGCGGGGCTGACGCGCAGCCGGTCAGGGGGCACCGCACCGGACGCCCCGGAGACCGGTGCGGACTCGAGCGCGGGAGCAGGTGCCTGCGTGGCGCTCGACATCGCGGACGCCTCGGGGCGGGCCTGGGTCTCACCCGGCTCGCGGATCTTCGCCAGCGGAGTCCCAACGGGCACCTTGACACCGGGCTCGACGAGGAGTTCTTCGACCAAACCGTCGCTGTAGACCTCGACCTCGATGATGCCCTTGTCGGTCTCGACCTCGGCGATGATGTCGCCGCGCCTCACGCTGTCCCCCGGCTGCTTGAGCCAGCTGGTCAGCACGCCGCTGGTCATGTCCGCTCCCAGGGAAGGCATCAAGAAGTCAGCCACGACCCTCCAAACTTTGCCGCACGGCAATAACTATGTCCGAAACCTGAGGTAGCGCCTCGTCCTCGAGGTGCTTTGCGTAGGGGATGGGCACCTCCTCGGAACAAACCCGGAGCACCGGCGCGTCGAGCTCGTACAGCGCCCGCTCGGCGAGGATCGCCGCGACCTCCCCCGCCAGGCTGCCCGTCTTCCAGCCTTCGTCGACGATCACCGCGCGATGGGTCTTGGAGACCGTGGCCAGGATCGCGTCGAGGTCCAGCGGACGCAGGCTCCGCAAGTCGAGCACCTCCGCGCGGATTCCAGAGCGTTCCAGCTCCGCCGCCGCTGTCAGGCACTTGTGGAGCGACCCGCCGTACGTAATCAGGCTGATCTGGTCGCCCTCGCGCACCACCTTCGCCTCGCCGATGCGCGGCAACGGCGCGTCGACATCCAGCTCTCCTTCGGTCGCATACAGCAGCTGGTGTTCGAAAATGAACACGGGGTCCGGATCCTGCAGCGCAGCGAACAGCATGCCGTAAGCATCCTGGGGCGTCGCCGGACTGAGCACCTTGATCCCGGGAACGTGAGCGTACCAACCCTCGAGGCTGTGGCTGTGCTGCGCGGCCAGTTGCTTGCCGCCACCGGTCGCCATGCGCACCACCAGGGGCACGCTGAGCTGCCCACCAGACATGTGCCGCAGCGTGGCCGCATTGTTCACGACCTGATCCAGGGCCAGCAAGCTGAAGTTGACGGTCATCACCTCGACGATGGGCCGCATGCCGCCCAGCGCCGCGCCAATCCCGGCCCCCACGAAGGTCGACTCGCATAGCGGCGTGTCGCGAATGCGCTCGGGTCCGAACTCGGCGAGCAGGCCCTTGCTGACTCCGTAGGCGCCACCATAGCGGCCCACGTCCTCGCCCATCAGAAACACCCGCGGATCCTCGTGCAAGGCGCGTTCCAGCGCGTCGTGCATTGCCTCACGGTAAGTCTTCGTCGTCATGCCAGCCCCTGCTGTTCGGTGTAGACATCCTTGAGCAGATCCGCGACCGGCTCGAGCGGCCCTTCCTCCGCGGCACGCACCGCCGCCTCGACAGCCCGCGCGACGTCGGCCTCGATGTCGGCAAGTTCCGCGTCGCTGAGCACATCCTCCGCGCGCAGCTCCGCGATGAAGCCCGCGATCGGGTCGTGGTGGCTCTTCCAGTCCTCCACCTCCGCCTTGTCGCGATACAGCTCTGCGTCGTACATCGAGTGCGCGCGGAAGCGATAGGTCATGACCTCGAGGAAGTACGGTCGCTGCTCCTCACGCACGCGCTCCGCGACCCTTCTCACCGCTTGCTCGACCGCGCGCACGGACATGCCGTCGACGTGCTCGGCGGAGATGCCGTACGCCGCGGGCTTGCGGCTCAGATCGGTCACCGACTCGTGACGCTCGAGCGCGGTCCCCATGGCGTAGCGGTTGTTCTCGCACACGAACAGCACCGGTAGCTTCCACAGCGCTGCCAGGTTGAGGGACTCGTGAAACTCACCCTCGTCCACCGCTCCATCGCCAAAGAAGCAGGCCGTGAGTGCCTTGCGGCCTCGAAGCTTGTCCGCGAGGGCGAGCCCCACGGCCACCGGAAGCCCACCACCGACGATGGCGTGGCCGCCGTACAGGCGGTGCTCCACGTCGAAGAGGTGCATCGAACCACCTCTGCCGCGACTGCAGCCATTTTGCTTGCCGAACATCTCCGCCATCACCGCCTCGGGAGAGGTGCCTCGGAGCAGCGCGTGGCCGTGCTCACGATAGGTGGCCACCACGTTGTCTTCCGGAGCGAGGCCGTTCATCGCCCCCACCGCCACGGCCTCTTCACCGATGTACAGATGCAGGAAGCCGCGGATCTTGCCGAGGGAGTACATCTCGGCGCATTTTTCTTCGAAGCGGCGCACCAGGATCAGCTGCCGCAAGAGTCCGAGACCGTGTCGTTTGGCGTCCGTCATGTGTTGCCCTCCAAGGTGGACGTATCTCCTTCGGGTAGCCCCAGCTCACGCGCCTTGAGCAGCCGGCGCATGATCTTCCCGCTGCGGGTCTTGGGTAGCCCCGTCGTGAACTCGATCTCCCTGGGTGCCACGGCGGCCCCCAGGCGCTTCCGCGCGTGACCGATCAGCTCTCGCAGCAGCGCCTCGCCCGGCTCGTATCCGGGCTTGAGGGCGACGAACGCCTTGACGATCTCCATGGCGACCGGATCCGGCTTACCGATGACTCCTGCCTCCGCGACGGCGGGGTGCTCCATCAAGGCACTCTCCACCTCGAATGGTCCGATCAAGTGACCCGCCGTCTTGATCAGGTCGTCGGCGCGCCCGACGAACCAGAAGTAGCCGTCGGCGTCCCGCTTCGCCAGGTCGCCGCTCAGGTACCAGCCGTCCACGAACGCCTTGGCGTAGCGCTCGGGGTTGTGCAGATAGCCGCGAAACATGCTGGGCCACCCCGGCCGCAGCGCCAGCTCGCCTTCGACCCCCGGCTCCTGGATGACTCGCGCTTCGCGCGCCGCTCCCTCGCCTTCGACGCGCACGATGGCCGCCTCGATCCCTGGCATTGGCTTCCCCATGGATCCAGGGCGCACATCCATGGAGCGGTAGTTGGCGATCATGATGCCGCCGGTCTCGGTTTGCCACCAGTTGTCGTGGAACGGCTGGCCGAAGGTCTGATTGCTCCAGATCACCGCCTCTGGATTCAGCGGCTCGCCGACGCTGGCCATGAAGCGCACCCTGGAGAGATCATACCTCCGTGCCACCTCGGCGCCGACCTTCATCAACATGCGGATCGCCGTCGGCGCCGAGTACCAGACGCTAACCTTCTGTTCCTCGAGGATACGGTACCAGCGCTCCGCGTCGAACTCCGCCTCGTCGACGATCAGCGTCACGCCCGAGGTGAGCGGCGCGATGATGCCGTAGGACGTGCCGGTGACCCAGCCAGGGTCGGCGGTGCACCAGAAGACGTCCTCTGGGTGCAGATCGAGCGCCAGGAGGCCCGTCAGGTGATGCATCACCACGGCCTGATGAACGTGCACGACGCCCTTGGGCGCGCCGGTGGTTCCACTGGTGAAATGCAGGAGCGCCATGCTCTCCGGATCCGTTGCCTGGATCTCGAGCTCCGCGCTCTGGGTGTCCACCAGCGCGCCCCAGGCCAGCGTGCCCTCGGGAGCTCCCTCGGCGTCCACCAGGATCACGTACTCGAGCTTGGGCAACGCTTCGCGAATCGCGGCCACCTTGCGTCGGTACAGGCCCTCGGTGGTGACCAGTACGCGCCCATCACCGATCTCGAGACGCGCCCGGATCGGCTCGGGGCCGAACGCGCTGAACAGAGGACAGAACACCGCCTGCCGCTTCAGGGTCCCGAGCGCCGTGACGTACAGCTCGGGCACGCGTCCGCAGAGAGCGTAGACCCGTTCCCCGGCTTGGATCCCGAGCTCCGAGAGCGCGTTCGCGAACTGATTGGTGCGCCGGGCTAGATCCGCATAGCTGAAGTCGCGCTGCTCTCCGGCCTTGCCGAGCCAGCGCAGCGCGATGTGTTCCCCGCGTCCGGCGGCGACATGGCGATCCAGCGCCTCATGAGCGATGTTCAGGCCGCCTCCGGGCAGACCCTCCAGCGCTCCTCGAGCCTCATCCCAGGAAAACCCTGCGCGCGCCGAGTCGTAGTCCCGCAAATTCGGCTGCAGCCCAGGAGCTGCGCCCGCTTTTCGTATCACTCCGTCTGCTGCCACGCCGCGAGGTAAGCAAGCCACGTACCAGGCCGCATCGGGTCGTCCAAATGTTGCCGGCGCTTCCGCGGAGCAACGAGGGAGCCGATCGTGGCTCATGCATGCCGCGCTCGTCGGCGCTAGGCTGAGGTCCGTCGCACCAAGGTGCGATCCTCCACTTCAAACCTGGAAACACTACGCAATGCTCGCCGCCATCCTGCGTGAGCCAGGCCCGATCGCGCTCGACCGCCTGGAGCTCCTCGAAGTCCCAACGCCAGAACCACGACCTGGAGAGATCCTCGTCCAGGTCGAGGCTTGCGGTGTCTGCCGCACCGACCTCCACGTCACCGAAGGGGATCTCGAGGTTCGCCGCTCGCCCGTCATTCCCGGACACCAGGTCGTCGGACGCGTGGTGACCGCCGCTCGCGACGGAGCTGGGCCGAAGGTTGGTGAGCGTGTGGGTCTCGGCTGGCTCGGGGATACGTGCGGCGACTGTCGCTTCTGCAGCAGCGAGCGCGAGAACCTCTGCCTGACTCCGGAGTTCACCGGTTGGACGCGCGACGGCGGCTTCGCCGAGTTCGTGACCGCGGCCCCTGGATTCGCCTACCCGATCCCGGATTCGCTCTCCGCCGTCCACGCAGCGCCCCTGCTCTGCGCCGGCATCATCGGCTATCGCTGCCTCGCTCGCACTGGCCTCGAAGGGCGCTGGGATGGCGCGCGGCTCGGGATCTACGGCTTCGGCGCCGCAGGACACATCGCGATCCAGATCGCCCGAGCGCGGGGGGCGCGCGTCTTCGTCTGCACTCGTGACCAAGCGCGCCATCAGAAGCTGGCGGCGGAGCTCGGCGCCGAGTGGGTGGGAGGCGCGAGCGACGAGCCGCCGACTCCCCTCGATGCGAGCATCATCTTCGCACCCGCGGGAGAGCTGGTTCCGCCAGCGCTGAGCGCGCTGGATCGCGGCGGCGTGCTGGTGCTCGGAGGCATCCACATGAGCCCGATCCCCAGCCTCGACTACGCGAAGCTGTACCAGGAGCGGACCATCCTCTCGGTGACCAACAACACCCGCGAAGACGGACGACGTTTCTTCGAGGAAGCGGCCCGAGTCGGTGTCTCGACCAGTGTTCGCACCTACCCCCTCGAACAGGCCGCGCGAGCGCTGATGGATCTGAAGCACGACGCCATCCGAGGCGCCGCGGTGGTCGTGCCCCGAAGTTGAGTCGGTGGATGCGCGGACGACGCCTGCTAGACTCGCCCCCGATGGCTCACCTTCGACTCTGGATCCGCATCGCACCCACCGTGGGCCTGTTCCTCGCCGCCTGCAGCACGCAGCGCCCTGCGCCGAAGCCACCGCCCCGCGAACAACCGCTCAGCGAAAAGCAGACCACGCCCGGCAAGAAATCAGCTCCGGTGCACACCTGCCCGCCACCCCAGTACGGAAATCGCGTGGTCAAGGGCAAGCCGGGGCATGAGGACTGCGAGAGCGCAGAACACGAGGAGGAGACGGAGTGAGGGACGCGACCCGCGGCGCATCCCTCACCCCCAGATCTCAGAGCTCCGGCAACGCTCCGCGGCGGCTTATTTCCTCGAGGAACTCTTGCCGGGACAGAACGCGCTGCTCGGCACCGGAGCGCAGCGCGACCTTGTCCTCGGCGACCTCCCGGGCCCCCAGCACGACCAGCTCCGCGACCCCGGCCTCGTGCGCCAGCGCGACGCGACGACCTAGGCTCTCCGCGGACAGGTCCACATCCACGCGGATACATCGTGCCCGTAGCTCACGCGCCAGCCCCTGCGCCGCTTCCCCCTGAGCCTCGGAGATCGGCAACACCCGAACCTGCCGCGGCGCCAACCACAGCGGCAGTCGCCCGGCGTGGTGCTCGAGCAGGATGCCGAGGAAGCGCTCGAGGCTCCCGCACAGCGCTCGATGCAGCATCACCGGGCGCTGGCGCGAACCATCGCTCGCCACGTAGGCCACGCCGAAGCGACTCGGCATGAACAGATCGAACTGGATTGTGCCGCACTGCCACTCGCGCCCCTGGCGATCGCGCATGCCGAACTCGAGCTTCGGCCCGTAGAAGGCGCCGGCTCCTGGCTGCACCACGTACTTCCAGCCCAGGCGATCGAGCACGCGCGCGAGCAGTGCCTCACCCTGGTCCCACTCCGCGTCACTGCCCGCTCGATCCGGAGGCCGTGTGGAGAGCGCCACCGCGAGCTCCTCGAAGCCGCAGGCGCGATAGAACGGCAAGACACCGCTCAGGAAGCGCTCGACCTCGGACTCGGCCTGCTCCGGCGCGCACAGGATGTGGCCGTCGTCCTGTGTGAACTGGCGCAAGCGAAGCAACCCCTGCAACGCGCCTCCCGCCTCGTCGCGATGCACCAGGCCGAACTCCGAGAGCCTGAGCGGCAGATCCCGATACGACGGCACCATCGCCTTGAACACCGACAGGTGCCCGGGGCAACTCACGGGCTTCAGGGCCGACTCGTCGGGGGCGTCACTGTCGCCAAGGCAGAACATATTCTCACGGAAATGCGCCCAGTGACCGCTGGCTTCCCATACCGCGCGCCGCATCAGCTGAGGTGAACGCACCTCGGCGTAGCCGTCGCGCTCCATGACTCGGCGCACGAAGCCTTCGAGGGCGCGGTACAGCTGCCACCCAGCGGGGTGCCAGAACACCATGCCGGGAGCGCTGGGCTCCTGGTGAAACAGGCCCATGCGCCTCGCCAGCGCGCGATGATCGCTGGCGTCGAGCGAGGCT
>JAGQIY010000846.1 GCA_020430865.1 Myxococcales bacterium | reverse complement strand
GTGCCGTTGCCCACGGGGAGCAGCGCCTGTTCGTCGACGGTGACGCCGTTGACGATCACTTCGAGGGTGGTCGCATCGAACCAGCTCGGGGCCTGCACGGTGACCGTGAAGTCGGCGCTGGTGTCGCTGATGGTCTCGCCCGGCTTGGCTCCGCCAGGGCCCACCACGGTCATCAGGAGGCCTCCGCTGATCGTCATGTTGCCGCTCGCCACGGCGTCGCGCACGGTGTTGATGGTGAGCTGTTTCGGGTCGTCGTGGCCGAAGTCGATGCAGGTGCGCGGGTAGCCGACCGGCGAGGTACGGATCTTGTGGCTGTCCGAGCTGCCCACGGCCCAGAACGTGTGTCCGTGGTTCAGCAGCGCGAACCAGTCGGCGACGCTCTTGTCACGGTTGCTCTCGAAGTCCGAGTCGTTGAACACCTCGATGGCATCGAAGTTCGTGCTCCAGAGGTTGCTCGTCTTGCCGGCGGCCGTCGAACGATCGAAGCGCGCGCTGCTGAAGTAGGCCCCGAAACCTCCGCCGCTCGGGTGGTTGATGATGAACACCGGATCCTCGGGGAGACTCTGGACGTTGTCGAACATCTGAGGTGGCTCGAGCCCCACCCACTCGACCGCGCCGTTGTTCACTTGATCGGGCTTTGGCAGCAGCGGCACGACGCCGAAATGCCCCCAGCTGAACGTGGTCAGCTCCTCGCTCGGCATGCCGAAGGCCCAGTCCGTCATCCCGAGGCTCTCCACGACCGGCCCGAAGTCGACCACCCACTCGTGCTCGCTGGAGACGGGGATCTCGAGCCCGTCGGCGATGGCGCTCTTCACCTTCTCCACGATCGGGTCGTGGGAGTCTGCGCTCTGCCGAGAGTGGATGTGGAAGTCGGCGCACATGATCCCTGTGGAATCGACGCTGTGCTCCAGGCTCGCGTCGATCTGCGCGGTCTCGCCGGCGTTCACCTTCAGCGTGGTGTCGGAGATCTCCCATTCACCGCCATGGCTCACGATCACCCGGTGCTCTCCTGGCGGGACGACCAGTGTCGCGTCGCCGTTCATGGCGAAGTACTGGTAGAGGCGACCGTTTGCCTCGTCAGCGACGCCGAAGCTCTCGGGCCAGGAGGCTGGCTGGTTCGTGGGGATGACCTGGATGCGCACTGGCATCGCCGCGCTCTGCGCAGCGTCCGTCGCCACCACGTGAATCGCCCCCGTGGCGGCGAAGCTCAGGTCTTGGCTCGCAGCCCCCGCGCCGACGTCGGTTCCGCCAGGTAACGGGTAGCCGAGTTTTTGGGGGGTGAGGGTTGCGCCGGTGTCCGGTGGAACGTGAATGCTGTAGCTGCCGTCGCCCGCACTCCTGGTTCGCGACAGGTAGCTGCCGTCGCTCGCCGTGGCGTGAACCCAGGCGTCGGCGACGGGGGCGCCGTCCGAGTCCAGCACTCGCCCGCTCACGGCTTGCCACGCGGTGTCGCCGTCGACGCGACGGATCGCCTCACGCAGGCCATCGTAGTCCGGTCCGCCAGCGATCACCTCCACGTGGTCGTTCCAGGTGATGCCGCACGCGTCTGCGCTGAAGCCTGGTCCCGTGAAGTACTGGAAGCCGCTGATCTCGAGGTTCGTGTTGAGCTGCTTTCCGTTGGGCAAGCGCCAGGCGAAGTTGAAGTCGCCGCTCACGAAGCCCGCCCACGGGATGCTGCCGTTCGCCTCGGAGAACCCGCTGCCCTCGGTCACGAACTGGTTGTGGTTCTGCTGGAAGAAGCCGTGCATCTCGTCGGTGACGCTGCCTATCGCGAACTCGATGGGGTCCGTCGTCGGGTTCGCGATGCCGAGACGGATGTCGAACTTGTCCGAGCCCGGCTCCAGCACGTAGTCGTAGGCAGCGTCGACATCGTATCTGCGCGGAAATAGTGCTGCCAGCGAACCGTTGAGGAAGGGGATGGCCTCCAG